>DASXKV010000031.1 GCA_036496605.1 Gemmatimonadaceae bacterium
TGTGAGCGCCCGAAGTCCGTGTCGCAACTCGCAAGAGAGCAAGCGGCCGAAGGCGAGCGCAGTGACTGGGGCGAAGTCGTAACAAGGTAGCCGTAGGGGAACCTGCGGCTGGATCACCTCCTTAACGGATTGGTGAGTAAGCATTCGCTCAACACGAATGCGGAAAACCACTCTCGAAGTCGCGCCACCGCACGACTCCTCACACTCGATTGCTTCATACGCAAACGCCCCGGCGGGATATCGCCGGGGCGTTTGTCGTTAGGTCGACCGCCTAACGCGATTCAACCGTCGTGTCAACGCACGAACGAGCGCCAGACCTTGGCCAGCGAGTCGACGAGCCGACGCCGGACCGGCACCACGCTCGTCAGGGTCTCGTAATGATCGATCGCGTCGGCCAGTGCGCTCGCCGTCGCCGGGCGCCGCTCGGGCGCCTTCGCCAACATGCGCTCGACGAGCACGCCGGCGCCGACCGGCAAATCCGGCCTGACGAAGCGGAGCGCCGGCGGCGCCTCCGTCATGTGCCGCGCGATGATCGCGCGGGCCGTCGGGCCGGTGAAGGGCGGAGTTCCCGCGAGCATCTCGTACAACACACAGCCCAGCGAATAGATGTCGCTCCGTCCGTCGAGATCCCTGTCGGCGGCGGCCTGCTCGGGACTCATGTACGTCGGCGTGCCTAACGTGAGGCCCGTGCTCGTGACGGTCGAGATGTCCGCCGCGCGCTCGATCGCGCGCGCAATGCCGAAGTCGGTGACGACGGCCCGTCCCGCAGCCCGCTCGATGAGGATGTTCTCCGGCTTGATGTCCCGGTGAACGATGTTCTGATCGTGCGCGTACTGCAGCGCTTCGGCGACGTCGTGGGCGATCGCGAGCGACTGGTCGAGCGGAAGCTGAAATTCGCGCTTGATGAGGGCACGCAGCGTCTCGCCCTCGATGAAGGGCATCGTGTAGTAGAGCAGGTCGTCGCCGGATTGGCCGGCGCTTAGGACGGGTACGATGCGCGGATGATGCAAGCTCACCGCGACCTGGATCTCGCGCTTGAAGCGGTCGACGTTGACGCCGGCGGCGAGATCGGGGGAGAGGACTTTGACGACGACGCGTCGGCCGACGGCGGGGTCGTCGGCGACGAATACCTTCGCCATGCCGCCGCCGCCGAGCTCGCGGCTGAGCCGATAGCCGGCGCCGAGGCTGGACTGGAGCAGCTCCCTCAGATCCGAGGACATGCGTCCCCCTGAGCGCAACGAGTTGCCAATGTACGAGAAGGCTGCATAATGAGCAAAGTCGTGGCTCAGATGCGCCCGATTAGGGCACCTGGATCTTCCGGGAATGGAGTGGGTCGTTCACCATTTGGAGACGCCACACGTGCCTAATGCTGGCTAGCACCTCGTGATCACCGACGCGATCGATCCGACGAACCCCGTGGTCGTGCTCTGTGCCGAAGGCATGGCCGTGGAGGGGACGCCGGCGGAGGCGCGCGGGCTTTTCGAGCGCGCGTGGGCCGCGCGGCGCGACGACTTCGACGCGGCGGTCGCAGCGCACTTCCTCGCCCGGCATCAGCCGACGTCGGCGGAGACGCTCCGCTGGAACGCCCTCGCCGTGCGCCACGCGGAGGCGGTCGCCGACGGACGTGCGGCCGGGCTCCTGGCGTCGCTCTATTTGAACCTTGGCGACGCGCAGGCGAACGTGGGAGACGTGCTCGCGGCCAAGGAGTCGGCGCGGCACGCGACCGCGCACCTGGCGGCGGTGCAGGCCGGCGGGTACCGGGAGTTCGTCGCGCTCGGTGTGCGCCGTCTCGCGTCCCGGGTCGGCGATACGCGCTGGCGAGTCGGAGAGCAGTCGCGGTAAGTCAAAGTTGACACACTGAGTCCGCTAACGCCGCTGTTAGTGTCTGCTAATGATCTCATGAGAAAGAAGCCAATGCGACAGTCGATCTTCTGGTGCGTCATCGGAGGCGGAGCGTTTTGGCTGCCGATGATTGTGCTGCAGACGATCTTTGGCAAACGAGTGAGTGACGTGGCTCTCAACGTCGCGCCTCTGGTCGGCTTGCATCTATTGATATCATATGTCGAGTTCGCACTAAGGCGCAGCGGTTGATGGGAGGGCGGTAACTGATTAAGGTTCATAGCTCTAGAACGCTCCCGCAGTAGTCTGGGGCCTGTAGCTCAGGTGGTTAGAGCGCACGCCTGATAAGCGTGAGGTCCGAGGTTCAACTCCTCGCAGGCCCATAAGGACTTAGCCCCCTTGACGGGGGCTTTTTTCACGTCCGTACCTAGTGGATTTACCTAGTTCCGCTGCTTCGCCACAGGGCCCAAGTGGGCACGACTAGGTGGCATACGCCTGAACTGGGAGAGGCAGTAAGGGGGGCCTCCCGTCACTGACATGTCGAGGCGTTCGACCTTGGCTTTCGACATGGAGGGAGCAGTGAGCCGCGACACATTAGATGGACTCCGCGAAGAACTGCGGACTTTGACCGTAAAGCAGCTCGCCGACGTGATGGGAATAGAGGAGTGGCGCGTTTACGAGATGCTCAAGAGAAAACGGAAGGACTCAGACGCCGCTCCACTATCGACGATCTGAAAGATGCCTGTGGGTGACGGTTGAGTACGGGATTTATACAGTACCTGCAGAATCGCTGAGCGGGCCAGGCATTCGGTCAGGACATTCTCGATCCGTTGCACGACTTTCTGGACGTCGACGGTGGCGATCCCGCGTTTGAATTCTTGGATGCCGATCTCGAAATCGCGCGAGCGACTTTGCAGGAGAACGATCGCATACATCGAGGATATTCTGACTCACACCTTCATGGAGAACGATCGCGAGCGGCCTCGCAATGCGTTCTACCCGAACTGAAGCACACCCCGAGTTCTACGCCAAGGTTGTCCACGAAGCGGCACGCAGGAGCAAGCACTGAGCGACGCGTATGGGGCATTGGTGAAGCTGGCTCGTCGCAAACTTGGCATCGACGGCTAGCTGGTCCCGGGAGGCCGCTGAGCGCCTCGTGATTGAAGCGATTCGCTGGAAGCTGGCCTTTCGTGCGTTCGAGAGTGGGTTCAGGTCACTAATGCCGAGGTCGAAAGCGTATGCCTAACCGCACGCGAGCACTGAGGGCTTTCACCATACTTCTCGCAGTGATCCTCGTTGCAGGTCCAGTTGTTTTCTTCCGAGCACTCCCCAGCAGTTACGGCTTTGAGCTCTCGGCGGAGGAGGCCAACCACTGGCTCCCAACAATCTGGTTGCTAGCGCTCTGGCTTGCCCTCGCACTCGCGCTTCGAACGGACCTGCGCAACCGCGGCAATGATGGACGCGTTGGCCATGCAGTGCTGCAAGTAGTGCTCGGGGTTTCGTTCGTTGGTATTGCTCTCTTCACTCGTCTTCTCGACTGGAGTGGAGCCCAGGAGGTTCAGAGCGTGGATCGCGGAGACTATCGCCTCGTCATCCGAGAGGAGAGTTGCGGCGCAACGTGCGATGCCGACCTCTCCTTGCGCCAGGAATGGACGATGATCCCCGGCTTGCTGCGAGTTCGCTACCTCGCCTATTGGAGCCACGCCGGCAGGGCTGCAATTACGCTGCGTGGCTCCGGGTCTCAGATCGATTCATTCGAAGTTCACATCGCGGAGTGGGGTAAGAAACGCCCCGTCGCGACCGACACGGTCGTAGATGTTGCACATTCGCCATGGGATCGCGGCACGCGTTAGCCTGCGCAATACAGATGTCGAAAGAGCGTCTCCAACCAGTGGGTAAAGGGCAGGTGTTACGATTCCAGCGAGAGCGACGCCAGGCTGTGGAAGATCCATGGTTCTGGGCCGGAAATTGGCCCAAATTGTTCCGGGCAATGCCTTGAATTCGGACGCCAATTTCCCATAACCACCGAGCGTACAGTCCGAGTTTAACGGCCTTGGGATTTCGGCACGAAGGTCAATGGGCTTCAGGGCTCGCGCGAGACGCGACTGTCGCACCGCGCAGAGTGTTCTAGTCGAGGTCTATTGAGCTAACCGTAAACCCCGTGCGTTAGCGTGGGCTAGCCCTAGGCCCAGCGCCTGCCCCCAGCGAACGGAGGTCTAGTCGAGGTCTAAGTGTGGGTCCGAGACCCGATCGGCGCCGGACCCGTTAGCTGAGACCTCTGACCAGCCTTAAGTCCTTACTCAACACTGGTCACGCTCACCCCAACCAAGGTGTGCCACCCAACGCTGACATAGAGATCGGATCTTGGGGTCACGTCACGCCCTCTGGCCAGCGCGAAACTCTCCCGCTAATGCCTAGCGCACAGGGACTAGACTGCTGTCCCGAGTGACGAGAACGGGGCAGCCGAGTAGAAGGAAGGCGCCGAGCGGCGCATAAACGCGCAACGTCGTCGACCGCTTCACGTCAACGGCCATCCCGCGATGGCTCGTCACCTACGGAGCAGATCGATCCGGCCGACGATGACCCGCGTCAGCTGATTCGGGATCGACACACGCAGCGGGAGGAAGTAGCCAAGCCACTCGTCAGGCACGAGGTAGAACACGCGAAGTCCTGGCGTCTCGAAGTAGCTCTTCTTCCACGTCTCGAGCATCGCGCCTGCTTCCGGCTCGAACAAGCCCGCGCCGACGAGCGACTGTTTCATCGCCTGTCGCAGCGCCGCGAGATTGGCGCTCGAGTAATCTTCGTCGGCGAACAGCGGCATCCGTGCAAGCTCCCGCGACGGTTGCGCCTTGTCGATCGTGAGCGGTGCATGTTCCCGAAACGCGACCGTGCCGTTTGGTCGGATGTCGACAAGCCACATCTTCGCGATGGCCATCGACGGTTGGTGCATCCACTCCAGTTGTCGCGGCGCGAGGAATCGGACCTCCTTCGCCAACAGCTCGGTTTGCATCAGCGCATCGAGATGCGCGACGCCTCGGTAGAACAAATAGCGTTCTGCCTCGCCGGACTTCGACGTCACGTTCGTGGATGGGACATTGCGTGGCGCCAGCCACACGTGGCTCGACGTCGGCGTCAGCGAAGCAGACGGCGCAAGCGCGACGTCTCTCCAGAGCAGCCGACCGACGACGTAATTATCGAGGACGTCGCCATTCCACTCCGACGGAATCGCACCCGTCTGCATTTTCCTCGACGCGCGCTCGACGTCGACGACGACGGACGCCTCGGCGTCCGGATAGAACTCGTTCACGATTCCGCCGCGGAAGCGCACCGTCACCTGGAAGGGCGGCGGCAGCGGCATGTCGCGCGCGGGATAGAAGTAGATCACGGGCGTCTCGAGGCGCATCGTCACGTCGGGCCGGCCGGGAACGAGCGTCTCCTTCACGAGGGTCTTTTCCGGATTGTCGACCGTTTGCGACGGCTCGTAGCGGTGCACGAACTGGGGCAGGACTTCGGTGGTGTCGATGCGATTGAGCCGGCCCTGCGGCGTGCCGTTCGGCGCGTGCCGCGTCGTGATCGTTCCCCATTCGTGAACGATGATCGGTCCCTTACGCGTTCCGGCGTGCGCGGCGATCGCGCCAACGACGAGTACCAATGGAGCGCACGGAACGAGAAATCTCTTCGTCATGTCCATCCTCCTTCGGTCGAACGTATGCCACCCATCACCGCGGTGGTTCGCTGCGCCGCATCGTCGTCAGCCGACGCTGCTGCGCCGGCGTTAGTACTTGCTCAACGCGAAGCCTCACGCTGTCGATCACGGCATGGAGCGCCGGCCAGCGGTCGTGCAGGAGCGAGTCGACCCGCGGCTGGTACGACGCGAGTATCGTCGCGATCTGCGCTCGCTGCTCCGGACTGAGGTCGAGCGCCTCGTACATCACCGGGATTCCCGTCCCGGCCATTTTCATGTTCGCGATCACCTGGTCCGTCGACGCGACCGGTGTCGGGGCGTCCTGTGGCGCGGCTGAGGCACGAAGATGTTCGACCGTAGCGCCGGCGACCGCACCGCCGACGAACACGGCGACGAGTACGAAGCCGGCGAGAAGCCGCGTGCGTTGGACCGGCGACGATTCGCTCATCGACCCACCTCGTCCACGAGCCGCGAGACGCTGGGAACCGGCCGCATCGTTAGGCTTCGAGCGATCTCACCCGGCACGCCGAGCGCTTGGGCGAGTTCCACGAGAGGGGCGCGAGCGAATGGCGCGGGCCTGTCGACTGCGAATCGGCCTCGCCTGGGTGCGATTCGCGGCGAGGTCACGAGAAACAATGTCGACGCGAGCGAGATGACCGCGACCGCCGCGATCACAGGGCGCCACCAGTCGGCGATCTGCACGAGAGTACCGCTGCGCCGTCTCTCGGCGAGCAACACAGCGCACCGCTCGTGAACGTCGCGCGCGAGTGCTTCGACCGGCGGGTCAAAAACGGTGAGGTCGATGGGCTCGTCAATCATCGTCCGTGCGCTGAGCGTGAAGGTCCGCGAGGGCTGCCCGCAGCTTCTGTCGGGCAACGAAGAGATATTGGCGCGAGCTCACGTCGGAGATTCCGAGCGCATTCGCGATCTCGCGGTGTGCCCGTCCCTCGAGATCGTGCAGCAGAACGACGCTGCACTCTCGTTCGCCAAGGACGGCTAACGCCGCGCCGAGTCGTGCGCGAAGCTCGGACCGTTCGGCTTCCGCCACGGGATCCTCGTGACTGTAGGTATCGAGCCCCTCGATCGGCTCGCCCCGTCGAAGCCGCTCGCGACGCTGGTGATTCAGCGCCGTGCTTCGCACGATGGCGAAGAACCATCCAGCGAACCGCGCCTCGCTGCGACATTTGTCGAGCTGTTCCAGCGCGCGCACGAATGCGTCCTGACAGATGTCCTCCGCGTCCAGATGATTGCGGGCGATCGCGAATGCGAGGGCGTGCGCCGAGCGCAGATATCGACCGACGAGCGCATCGAACGCCCCGGCATCGCCGAGACGGGCCGCGTGGACCAGCCGTGCGTCCGATGCATCGTGTTCGTCGGCCATGTGCCTATGACAGGGACACCCGGGTAGTTCCGGATGTTAGGAAGTCCCTCGCTGTCCAGGGTTCGTACGGATTACGCGACAATTCGAGGTCGACGGCTCGCTCCGGAGACTCGAGTAGATATATCATAGATGCGGCGGCCGCGGCGTCACTCTTTAGCAAGCGCTCACTGATGCCCAAAAAGCTCAAGATCTACGAGCTGTACATTGGTCCGAGTGGGCCTTCTCCGCACAGCAAGTATTACGGCCAATACAACAAGACGCTGTACCACGTCGCGGCGTCCAGCGTGAAGCAGGCCATCTCGTTGGCTGCAAAGCAGAGTTGGAGCAACGGTACTGGCCCCGGGCTCGTCGAGTGGTCAGACGGGAGTCAGAAGTTCTTCCGTGCCGATGGCTCGGCGCAGTGGGGCGCGGAGTACACACACGACGAGGCGTTTCCAAGAAAGCCGAGTTAGCACGTCGCGGCCGCGAGCATCGCGCAACCCGCCGGACACCCACTCACTGCGTAACCATCCGGCCATTCATGTATTCAGAAGCCGCCGGACGCGCTCCGCCACGTACCTGTAGCTGTCCTGTTTCGCGTGATGGTACGTTACCTCGACGCGCTCGCCGACCGTGAGCGACTTGAAGCCCGTGCCCTCGATGGCGGCGAAGTGAGACCAGATGTCCCACGGCGCCGTGTCGGTTGATTCGATCACGCCGTAGCCCTTGTCGTCGCGCCACAACTTCACGATCCCGATCGACGTCCGTTGCGTGTACAGCGGCTCGGGCGGCTCGGGAATGAGCTGGCTCAGAACGTCGCCCCGTCCGAGAAACTTTCTTTCGCCGTCACGAAGTATCCAGACGAGATCGCCCGGAAGCGTTTCCACTTTGCTGAACTCCGGCGGCGCACCGAAGGCGCGCTCCGTCGCCGTTAGTGCTCCGGCGCTGAGATACACGTCCGCGCCCGCACCACGCGCAACGACGCCGACCTCGATTGTCCCTACGTCTCGCAAGTCGACGCGAGGTGATGCGAGCTGCCGACTCAGCGCGGCTACGAGTCCTGCGGCCTCGGCGATGTCATCGAACGGGATGCGAAGGAATTCACGCACCGAATTGCCGAAGATGATGATCGAGGTGCTTCGCCTGCACGCGACTGTTGAACTTCCCGGTGACCTTACCGAAGATCGGCGACTCGGGCCACGCGGAGTCGATCGGCTTCCGCGCGAACTCATCGAGCAGTGTTAGGCACCGCGCCTTCTCGGCCGCGAAATCGCACCGCTCGCTCACGCGGAAGTCCGGGTGCGTGGGTGCTCCTTTCGGAAAGGGGAAATTCGCCGCGAAGAATCGAAAGAGTGGACCGGGTAGGGGCATCCTCCCAGGTGCGAACGTGGTCTGGCCGAGACAGACGCTCAGCGCGATGTCGACATGTTTCAACATCTGATCGGGCGTCATCTTTCCCCACTGACGCACCGCCGTCGGTTGAAGGCTCTCGAGGCGCGATCGCAGCGTCGCACGGGTTTGGGGATCATGCAGGAGCGGCATAGGCACCTACGAGGACAGGATGGCCGAAAATGCTCCGTGAATTGAGCCGCGGCTAGAGTCGCTATCGCTGCTTAGACTTGCTGCCATGCCAGCCCGGGCGAGACGCCCGTCGGCCCATCTTATCGAACACCGATACCGCTATCGTGGTTTTGCGCAGCCGTACGGAGTATGGGCGTTTAGACCCGTTGCAGCCGTTAGGATCGCGCGTCGATCGCATGACGCGGTCCGTAGCGGTGAAGCGACGGCGTGCCTGTAATCCTTTTCGGGAGAGTTACCATGATTCGGCAATGCATGGGGCTCACTGTTCTCGCAATCGTCCTCGGCGCGCCGAACACCGGTGCACAGCGTGCAAGAACGCACTCCTCCAGTTCCTCGTTCAGTTGGTCCGCAGGCGCGGGGATGAGCGTTCCGACGGGTGATCTCAGTAACGGCGCAGGAAACGGCTATCACTTCCAGGGTGCAAGCTCGTACCATCGCCTTGGATGGCCGATCGACCTTCGCGCGGAGTTGGCCTACTACAATTTCAGTTCGAAGGACTACACCGTTGCCGGCGCCCGGCCGAACCAAACGGTCAATTACACGGGCAAGTCGAGTTCGATTGGCGGCGCCGTCGACGCTTCCTACGCCTTGAACAGCATCGGTCGCATGCGACCGTACCTGCTCGGCGGCCCTGGTGTGTACGACACGCGTGCTGAAGTGACGCGTGCCGGCGCGAATCCCACGACTTCGTCAGAGACGAAGGTTGGCTTGAACGTGGGCGGCGGGATCAACTTCTCGCTCGTCGGACGAAGCGCCTTTCTCGAGGCGCGGTATAATCACGTCGACCAGGCGGCGTGGGTTCCGATAACGTTTGGTTTCCGGTTCTAAGAACGCAGAAGGGGAGAATCACAAACGGCTCCGTTCGAAAGAACGGAGCCGTTTGTTCTGGCGTAGACGTGGTCAGATCGCGCCGGTACATTCGCGGCGCCGACCCCGAAACAGGAGCACCGGATGACTCGTCTTGCCGCGCCCTTCCTCGCGCTGCTCATTCTTGCCGCGACGGCCAACGCTCAACGCCGTGGCGGCCCTGCCTCGGCTGCTGCCGCCGCTGAGGGCGGCCTCAGCGCGCTGCACTTCCGACCCCTTGGCCCCGAGGGGAATCGCGTGGCGTCCATCACGGGCGTTCCGGGCGATCGGATGACCCTCTACGCTGGTGCGGCGGACGGCGGCATATGGAAGACGTCGGACAACGGCACCACCTGGAAGCCCATCTTCGACGAGCAAAACGTCTCTGCTATTGGCGCACTCGCGGTCGCGCCATCAGCCCACGACGTTGTGTGGGCTGGCACCGGCGAGCCGTGGCTTATTCGCCCGTACTACACGCTCGGCGACGGCGTCTACAAGTCCACCGATGCCGGGCGCACCTGGCACCACGTTGGGCTCGACGCGACGGGGCACATCGCACGAATCGTCATCGATCCGCGCGATGCGAATTCCGTCTACGTCTGCGCAATCGGCCAGGCGTTTCGTCCGCAGCGCGAGCGCGGCGTCTTTCACACGAGCGACGGCGGTGCGACGTGGAGGCAGGTGCTCGCCGTGAACGACAGTACGGGCTGCTCCGATCTCGTGATGGATCCGGCAGATTCACGAACACTCTTCGCGGGCACTTGGCAGCTCGACATTCACCGCTGGGATCTCCACTCCGGCGGCCTTGGGAGCGGCGTCTACGTGACGCACGATGGGGGTGAGACCTGGACGCGTCTGGCCGGCAACGGACTTCCGCCGGCCTCGCATACGCTCGGCAAGATTGCCGTGGCGATCGCGCCGAGCAATCCGAATCGCGTCTATGCGCTGGTGCAGGATGCACCTGCGCCGGGCCTCTATCGCTCCAGCGATCGCGGCCAGACCTGGGAGCTCGTCAACCAGTCGCACTTGCCTGACGAGCGATCACCGTACTACACACGATTGGCCGTCTCGCCGGACGATGAGAACTTGCTCTATTTCCCATCGGTCGCGTTCACGATGTCGCGCGACGGCGGGAAGACGGTCTTTGCCGCGGGGGCCCGGGGGGGCCGTCCCGGCGGCGGCGGCGCTGAAGGAGGCGTAGCCCCGGACACCGCCAGCAACAGACCGGTCATCGCCGCGCCGGGCGGCGACAATCACGACGTCTGGATCGATCCAACCAACGCGAGCCGCGTGCTCGTCGCCAACGACGCAGGCGTCTCGATCAGCGACAATCGCGCGGAGAGCTACAAGCATCACTTGCTGCCGATCTCACAGGTGTATCACGTCGTCGCCGACAACGCGATTCCGTATAACGTGATGGGCAACATCCAGGACAAGTCCTCGTTTCGTGGACCAAGTCGCACCAGCGGTGGCCGCGGCGGGATTCCGCTCAGCAACTGGACGAACGCGGGCGGGTGCGAGGATGCGTTCGCCGTCCCAGATCAGGCCAATCCGGATGTCGTGTGGTCGGGGTGCGACAATGGACGCATCGTGCGCATGGACTACAAGACGGGGATGGCGCGCGACGTCAGCCCCTGGCCAATCACGAGCTATGGCTGGGCGCCAGCGGATATGCGCTATCGGTTCGACTGGATCACACCGCTCGCGATCTCCCCGCACGATCACAATCGCGTCTACGTCGGCGCGCAGGTCCTGTTCATGACGACCGATGCCGGGCAGAGTTGGCGCGCGATCAGCCAGGACCTAACGACGAACACGAAAGCCCACCAGCAGAACTCGGGCGGGATCTCGGCGGACAATCTCACCACCTACGACGGCGGCACGCTCTACGCGATCGCCGAGTCGCCGGTCGCGGCCGGTGTCATCTGGACCGGCAGCGACGACGGCCAGGTGAACGTGACGCGCGACGGGGGCGCGCACTGGACGAACGTCACGAAGAACATTCCGGATCTGCCGCCGTGGGGGACGGTGTGGAGCATCGCCCCGTCGCGCTTCGACGCGGCGAGCGCGTACGTCGTCGTCAACCTGCAGCACCAGGCGGATTACGATGCGCGCGTCTACAAGACGACGGATTACGGAGCATCGTGGAAGCTCATCTCGGGGAGCGTACCGAAGGGCGTGAACTCGAGCGCGCACATCGTCGTCGAAGATCCCGCGCGCAAGGGCACGCTCTACCTCGGCACCGACAACGCGCTCTATGTCACGTGGGACGATGGCGAGCATTGGACGCACCTCCGGAACGATCTGCCGCCCGCGCCGATCTACTGGATGGAGGTGCAACCGACGTTCAGCGACCTCGTGATCGGCACGCACGGCCGCGGAGTCTACATACTGGACGACGTGACGCCGCTGCGGAGCTGGGACACCGCGCAATCAGAGAATTTTAAACTCTTCACGCCTCGCGCAGCATACCGGTTCCGGGCCACGAACGACGCGCGCGAAGCGGACGTCGATCCGCACGTGAGCGGAGAGAACCCGACATATGGCGCCGACATCGATTTCACGCTCAAATCGGAGACGCCGAAGGTGCAGGTGTCCATCATCGGTGCACGCGATTCGACGATTCGAACGCTCACCGTCACGGGCCACCCGGGCCTCAATCGCGTGTGGTGGGATTTACGCTATGAGTCGGGCTCGACGATCGTTATGCAGGTGCCGCCGCTCGACGAGCCATGGGCGCCTGCTCACCGCAACTATGCAGCGTATGGTACGCGCATTCCCCCGGCGGGGCCGATCGTGCCGCCAGGCACGTACACGGTGCGTGTGAAGGCGGGAGGCGCCGAGCAGCAAGCGACGCTCCGCGTCCTGTCTGATCCACACTCGCCGGGAACGCCGCAATCGATTAACGCGCAGGTGGATTTTGTGCGCGAAGTGCTCGCTGAGATCGACGAAGCGGCACAGATGGGGAACAAGCTCGAGGCGTTGCGCAAGCAGGCGCAGGATGCGGAGGCATCGTTGGCGAGCGATCCGCAGAAACGTTCGCTCGTCGACGCAGCACGGTTGTTCGACACGAAGGCAAGCACGGTCGAGCGTAGATTGATCGACTTGCGCAACACCGGGCGTAGCGAGGATGCGTTCCGACAGCCGGTACAGCTCTACGAGCGGATGAGCTGGATGATCGGCCCGATGGTCGGGACGCCAGGCAGCGGGTCTGGTGGGGGTGATGTGGGCCCGACTGCGCAGCAGATCGCGGTGAATGACGGCTTCAGGCAGGAGCTCGCCGCGATTGCGGCGGAGTTCAAACATATTGTGGATGTCGACGCGCCGGTTTTCAGCGGGTTGCTCAAGCAGAATGGAGTAGCAGTGTCGCGTTGATTCGCTGCTGAACGGAAGGAAATGGTGACGCTTTGCGTGTGCGGCGTCGCTCTCTTTGGGATGTGGTCGAGCGACCCCTGATCCCGCTATCGCAGCTGGTGTCACCGCCGAACCCGGAGCGGCGGTTTTGGCTGCACGAGGTTGTCCGCCGGCGTGGACACGAGCGTCGCTTCAGCGAGCGCACGATTGCATCCTACGTGTATTGGATTCGACGATTCGTGCTGAACAACGGCCGACGTCATCCGAACGATCTCGGGCCGACGGAGGTGCGACAGTTTCTCGCGATGCTGACTGTTGAGCAGGGCCTCTCGGCGTCGACGCACAATCAGGCCCTGGCGGCGTTGACGTTCCTGTACGTGGAAGTGTTGCGTGCGCCGTTCGATCGGATTCCGGGACTCGCGCCGGCGAGTCGTCCGCGTCGGGAGCCGATCGTCCTCTCCACCGGTGAGGTCGGACGCGTCGTCGAGCGACTCGATCAACCGTTCCGACTCTGTGTGCTGCTGATGTACGGCGGAGGCTTGCGGCTGACGGAGTGCCTAACGTTGCGCGTGAAGGACGTGGATCTGGAGCGGCGTGAGATCGTGAATCGGGGCGGCAAGGGTGGCAAGGGCCGGCGTGTCCCGTTGGCCGTGCCAGCGCTCGGGATGTTGCGACGGCGATTCGCCGAGCTTCGCCGTCGGTGGTACTCGGATCTAAGGCGCGACGTGCAGTCGACGGTGTTGACACCGAACGCGAGTCGCGACTGGATGTGGTCGTATGTGTTTCCGGCGACGCGCACCTTCGTGGATCGGAGCGGTAAGCGCCGCCGGCACCACCTCCACGAGAGCGTCCTGCACCGCGCCATCGTTCGTGCTGCGCGCGAGGCGGGAATGACCAAGCGCGTGACGAGCCACGCCTTCCGACACTCCTTCGCGACGCATCTGCTCGAGAGCGGGACCGACATCCGCACGATTCAGGAGCTGCTCGGCCACCGCAACCTGCGCACGACGATGATCTATACGCACGTAATGAATCGAGGTGCTCTCGGGGTCATCAGTCCCGCTGATCGGCTTTAGGGGTGCCTTGCGCGCTGCTGTCTCGGCTCGCGTTCGATTCGCCGGCCGGTCACCGTTTGAGCCGCCGCGCCGAGTTGACCACCATGCTGCCCGTCCTCGGCGTATTTCCTGGTTCGGTGCACAATGAATTGCGAATAGCGCAGATTTGATGAGCGTAGGCTCATCCATCTCAGCTCGCCAACCGCATGCCCCACCTTTTGTTGGGGCCGAACGCCGCATCGAGCCGCGACCTTTGAATGGCGAAGCCCGGTGCGTTGACTGCATATTTGCAAGTCAACGGCGCAAATGAGTTAGCGTTAGACCGCGCACGACCTCCATCGCATTCAACGATTGGGAATGATGCCGAAGCCTCAGACATGTCCGGAGTGCAACGTTTCGATGGAAGAGGGCGTGACCCTCGACCTCGAAAGCCGTCGGACGCAGACGTGGCTGCGAGGTCCCGTGGAAGAAAAGCGATGGACCGGAATCAAAACGCGTGGGAAGGAACTCCTGCGGGTGGTCAGCTATCGCTGTCCCAAGTGCGGGTACCTCAAGACGTTCGCGCCGCCGGTCTAATGAACGCTGCACCAGACGGGCGATCCGAGGATTGCTCGCTTCGCTCGCTCTTATGTCTTCGCCCGCAGGTGAGCTCAAGGCGTTATGCGGCCACCAAGCATCGTCGAGGTTTGGCCTGGCGTGCCCGTCACACGACATCTTCGCTTTCAAGCCACGCGATTCAACTTCGAGCAAGTTCGGGTGCACTGTTCATGGCGAATCACACTGACGGGGACGTTCGGCGCGTAGTCGTGGCGCTTGGATTGGCCGCGATCCTGTGGACCGTACTCGCCTGGAGCCAGCTACGCCACGTGGCGCAGCATTGGCGACACGGCGCTGTCGCGGCGTTCTTCGTTGCCGCCGCTCTTTTTGCGGCGGCTGCAGCGGTGGCCGCTCATCGCCGTCGCCGTTCCGCGTTAAGGCTCGCCGCGCTTGTCGTCGTTATTCTCGCTGCAGCGCAGTTGTGGCTTTGGGAACCATGGTTTGTAGTGATCGCTCCTGGGCTGGTCCTCGGCGGGATTCCCGCAGCGCTGGCGCTCCACGCCCGGTCTCTGCTAAGGTGAACTAGGAGCTGCCACCTGACTTGTATGCCGCATGCTCGCGAGTCAGCGATTACCGCGACACGCATTCATGCGCTGCAGCATAACGAACGCTGAAGCTGCCGAGCGATCTATAGATTGCTCGCTTCGCTCGCTATTATTTGACGCGCTCGCCCATTAGCTAGGGCGTTAGGCGTCCAACAACGCTCTTTTCGCGGAACGCTCTTACAGTCACGTTGGTGTGCGACTCGGAGGTCTAACCATGGGCAAGACTCGACGGAAACGTGCGGCACGCGCGGCCGCACGCCCCAAATCCACTCCACGCCCTTCTCTAGTCGTTCGCACGCGCGCGCTCATCATGAGTGTCCTCCCCGCGCTTGTCATATTTCTTGGAACCCGACAACTGCTCGCCGAAGCGTTTCGCATTCCCAGCGGTAGCATGGAGCCGACCTTGCTCGTCGGCGATTGGCTCTTCGTGAACAAGCTCCGATTCGGGCCACACATCCCATTCACCGACCGCTCGCTGCCAGGGTATGCGAGCCCTCAACGTGGCGACGTGGCGGTCTTTACCTCGCCGCCGCAAGACCCTTCGATCCGGATCGCTCCCGATGAGGTCACCCCAACGCTAGTCAAGCGTATTGTGGGAATCGCCGGCGACACACTGCTGATGCGCCGCGGTCAGCTGATCGTGAACGGCACGGTCGTTCGATCGCCGAACGCACTCGTTCTCGCCGACTCCGTGGCCGACGTGCCGCAGGCGATCTTTGCCTGGCAGCATCAAATCGAGATTCGTGACTCTCGATTCGGACCACCGATCGCGGCTCCGAGCCTCCATGAGTGGGGTCCGTTGGTGGTTCCGGCGCGCACGTTTTTCATGATGGGAGACAACCGCGATAATTCGGTTGATAGCCGGTACTACGGGCCAGTGCCGCGGCCGAACCTCCAAGGCACGCCGATGTTCATCTACTACTCATACGATCCGGCGCGCGGTAGTGACTACGCTCGCGCTGTGACCGCAATGAGGTGGCGCCGGATTGGCCACTGGGTCCGGTAAACACGAGACATTCCGTCGGCTGCGCGCCTGACGCATAACGAACGCGGAAGCTAACAAGGAATCTTCGGAATTGCGCCCGGCGTTGCCCGGCGCTTTTGTTAGACTTCCTTGCAGCTTAGCCAGGGCGTTAGGCCGCGACTCAACCCCAACGTCGATCGTGCGATTAATCACTCGTGAGTATTGATTAATCGGGCTTCCCAACGGTCAGTTCTCATTCCCTCTGCGATCACGTCCGTCCGCGCGCCGACGTCTCCAAGCGACGTGCTCCCCTCGCGTGATTAACCGTCGACTCCTGCACCGGTTGGCGTTGCGCGTCCGCATGCCGTGCGATAATCGGTGACATTCGAGGACGCCATGCGTGCAATCGGAAAGTTCCTGATCCTGACCTTTGCCAGCACGTGGGCGCTGTGGACGTTGGTGATTTGGACCGGTGCCGCACACGTGCCGTCGGCGATCCCGACGGGGCTCGTCCTCGGTGGTCCTGTGTTCCTTCTCGGCGTGTTCGCCCCCGCCCTCGTCGCCATCGCACTCACGGCCTTGGAGGGGGGCGTCCCGCCGTCGGCGCGCTGCTCCGCCGTATCCTCCGCTGGCGCGTGGATCTGCACTTCTACGCGTTCGCCCTGCTTCTTATGCCACTCACGAAACTCGCGGTCGCGGTCCTGCATCGCGCCCTTACCGGTGCGTGGCCACGGTTCGGAGACACTCGCCCCATCGTGCTGGTCGCGGCGACGATCCTCGGGACTGTCGGCCAAGCTGGTGAAGAAATTGGCTGGCGTGGGTATCTGTTGCCGCGGCTTGCCGAGCGCGCCGGATTGGTGGGTGCGAGCCTCATCGTGGGCGCCATATGGGCAATGTGGCATCTGCCGCTTTTCTTTGCAGCAGGGGCAGACACATACCACCAGTCGTTCCCGTTGTACGCGCTGCAAATCACGGCGTACTCGGTCGCATTGGCCTGGCTCTATTGGCGGACGGGCGGGAGCCTGCTCCTGGCGATGTTCATGCACTCCGCATTCAATAACATGAAAGACATTGTGCCATCTGGCGTAACGCAGGGCGGCAGCGTGTTCACGTTCGACTCGACGCTGGTCCTCCGTTTGACCGTCCTACTCTTGTGGATTATCGGAGCGCTTCTCCTTGTTCGAATGCGAGGCGTTCGGCAGGTAGGCGAGGCGCCGGTCAGGCATTTGTCGCTCCCGACGGCCTAACGAACGCTGAAGCCGACGGCCAGTTGCGGAAGCTCGCCGCACTCGCATTTTTCATTTCGTTCGCCCGCGCTTAGCTCGGGCGTTCGGCAGCGACCGACCCCGGAAGTCCTACCCAAACACGTTCACCGGGAAGAGACGACCACGTGACCACCGCAATCCGGCTCCAGCCCTGCGCCGTCCTGCTGCTCGTCGCGAGTGCGTGCGCCGGTGGCGCGCACGACCGCACGGCGTCGGATACCGCTGGCGCACCGTTAGGCGCGGCGGCGAGCTCCCTCCGTCAGGGCGGCCCCTACGCGTTCGTCAGCAACGAGGCCGATAACAACGTCAGCGTGATCGACATCCACACCGATAGCGTCGTCGCCACGCTCGACGCCGGACAGCGCCCGCGTGGGATCAAGCTTTTGCCCGATGGGAAGACGCTCGTCGTCGCGGTGAGCGGCTCTCCGCGCGCCGGCCCAGGTGTCGACGAGTCGAAGCTCCCGCCCGCGGACCGCTCGAAGGACGGCCTCGCGCTCGTCGATCTCGCGACCCGTCAGGTCCGGCGGCTTCCCGGCGGCGTCGACCCGGAGAACTTCGACATCAGCTCCGACGGCAAGACGATCTACGTTGCCAACGAGGACGCCTCCGCTGCGTCGGTCGTGGACGTGCCCACCGGCACTGTGAAGGCGACGATCAAGGTCGGCGGTCAGCCGGAGGGCGTCACGGTTCGACCCGGCGGGGACGAGGTGTGGGTCACGAGCGAGGAAGGAGGAAAACTCTACGTCATCGACACGAACGCCGACACCGTTAGGCACGTGATCATCGTCGGCAAACGTCCGCGCTCGGTGGTGTTCACCCACGATGGCAAGCGCGCGTACGCGCCGGCCGAGGTGGGCGGGAACTTGACCGTGATCGATGCCACGACGTACCGGCCCATCGCCACCGTCCCCGTGCCTGGGAAGGGGGCGAAGCCGATGGGGTCCGTGATCGCGCCTGACGATTCGAAGGTCTACATCAGCACCGGCCGCGGCGGCACGATCGCCATCCTCGACACGAAGAGCGACAAATTCGTCGGTACGGTCGACGTCGGCTCGCGCCCATGGGGGATGGCGCTCGGTACCGACGGCAAGCAGCTCTGGACCGCTGGCGGTCCGCCTGGAAACGACGTCTCGGTAGTCGATCTCGCCACCAATCAGGTGGTCAAGAAGATCCCCGTCGGCAAGGCGCCATGGGGAGTGGCAATATCGAAGTAGTGCTGACCTGCCTCCACCCTTCGTGCGACGGCGCGCGTGTGGCTCGGTCTGGGCGCGGCTAACTAGCTTGATGCGTTAGGCGCCTCTACATGTCAATGCTGGAGGATGGATGCCCCACGGGAAGATCTGTTACCTAGAGATCCCGGCCAACCGCGCCGAAGACTCGGCACGCTTCTACTCAGACATCTTCGGCTGGAAGGTGCGTGAACGCGGGGACGGGAACCTAGCGTTCGATGACTCAGGGGGAGTTAGCGGGACGTGGGTCAAGGAAAGCGACCGGACTCCGGATGAGCGCACGCGGATCTACATCATGGTCGACAGCATTGCGGAGTCGTTAAAACGGATCGAGAGTGCAGGGGGCCGGGTCATCACCCCGCGCACGGACATTGGGCCAAACATGGGGGCATTCGCTGCCTTTACCGATCCAGTCGGTAATGAGTTCGGCCTTTACGAGGAACCCCAGCGGTCTGGTGGATAGGAGCGCGCCCGACTTCGGATTAACCTAACGAGTCCGACTCACGTCGCCGGTGCTCGTGAATGAGCGTCGCGACGTCTGGCTCATTCGCATCATTGATGTCTCAATGCCAGCACGGGATCGATCGCCGCGGCACGACGCGCGGGAACGTACGCGGACATGAGCGCGACGCCAACGATCCCAACGAGGATCGCTGCACTCGCGAGGGCATCCGCCGGCCCCACGCCGAATAGCAGACTTCGAATCACCTTCGTCGCGGCGAGCGCGAGCGGCGCGGCAACGCCAATCCCGCAGATCGCGAGTACGAGGGCATCCGAGAGAACGCTCCAGACCACTTGGCTCTGTTTCGCACCGAGGGCCATTCGTATGCCGATCTCACGCGTGCGCTCCGCGACGGCGTACGCGAGACGACCATAGAGACCGATGCCGGCGAGCAAAAGGGCGAACGCCCCGAACCATGAGCATACTGCGGAGACGATGCGCTCTCGCAGAAGCGTCGCATCCACGTCGAATGCGTGGAGCAACGCGATCGGAACGTCCGGCGCTGCGTCGCGGAGTTCGCGCCTAACGCGGTCGATCAGCATCGCAGGATTCTCCGTCGTGCGAATCGCGTACGAATCCCCGCCGACGGCCATCCGGTACACCATTGGTTCAGGCGGCAACCGCAGGCCTCGATACCTCGCATCCTTCACGACGCCGACCACCTCACGGTTCGTGCTGAAGACGTTGACGTGTTCGCCGAGCGCGCTTCGGCCAGGGAAGAGGTGCCTGGCTACGCTTTCGCTGATGACGACCACCGCTCGCGGTCCGGCCGACGTGTCACGCTCGGTGAGCGTGCGGCCGGCAACGAGCGGGATTCGGAGCGTTTCGAAGAAGCGGGGGCCGACGTCGTCTATGCTGAAATCCTTCGTCGTGACATTCGCACCGCCGAGCGGTACATCATCGAACGTTGTCACCAAGGCTACGCCGGGAAGGGTGGACAGACGCGCGTAGAGTTCCCGCTGCAAGCGAATGCGCGCGTCACCCTGGTAGTTGCCGGTCTCGACGCTCAACATGAGCAGGTGATCGGCTCTGAAACCGGGATCGATTTCCTGAAGCTTGCGCAGACTACCGAGCAGCAAACCTGCCGAGACCAGCACGACGACGGTTAGCGCCACTTGCGCCACGATGAGCGCCGCAGACCAGCGCGATCGCGTGCTCACGTTCGTGCCGATTCGCGTCTCCATCGACTCGGCCCGCTGAGCCATCCGCAACGCCGGAACGATTCCGAACAACATTCCGGTCACCAGGCACACCGCGACGGTGAACGCCAGCGTTCGCGAGCCCAGCGTGAGCTCGAGCGAAACTCCACGATCCGACACCGCCTGCATCACCAATGGCCGCGCCAGCCAGTCGAGCGCGAGACCCAGCACCCCGCTCGAGAGGGACAGCAACAAGCTTTCGGTCATGACTTGCCTGACGAGGCGCGCGCGACTCGCGCCCAACGAGACTCGCACCATGATCTCGTTTCGTCGCCGACCGGCGCGCGCGATCAATAGACTCGCCACGTTCATGCACGCGATGAGCAACGCGAGTGCGACGGCACCCATCAGAATCCGCAACGGAAGTTCGTATTCCATTCGTGCGTCGCCGAAGCCGCTCCGTGCTGATATGACCTCGAGGACCGGCGGCGGGCCGTGCGGGGTGCGATCTCGCTCGACCCTTGCGAAGCGCACCGCGAGATCCGCTTGCACCTGGGCTATCGACACGCCATGTCGCCGACGTCCTACCAGTCGCAGCCAGAACACGTCGGGGATCCTCAACAATGGACCGCCCAGCGTACTGAGAGGCGCGTAAACCTGCGCCGGCCGTCCCGGTTCCAGTCCGGTGAAGGCCGGCGGCGCGACGCCGATGATCGTGAACGGGCGGCCCTGCAACGTCAGCGTGCGGCCGATAACGCCGCGCTCGCCGCCGAACTGCCGTCGCCAGAAACCGTAGCTCAGAACGGCGGTTGGTTGGCTCGACGGTTCATCATCCGCCTCGCTCGTCATGCGCCCGAGTACGGCGGAGACTCCGAGCACCGAGAAACAGTTCCCGCTCACGAGCATTCCTTCCACGAGCTGCGCGCCGCCAGACAGGGTCGTCCGGAGTGGCTGGTGCCGCGATGCGCACAGTCCGCTGAGCGTCTCACTGCTGGCCAATGCCTGGCGATCCCGATTGCTGAGCATCAGCGATTGACGGTCGTTTAGTCGCCGTGTGGCGAGCACCAGCTCACCCGGCGAGGCGACCGGCAGCGGTCGATACAACAACGCGTCGACCAGGCTGAAGATCGCCGTGTTTGCGCCAATGCCTAACGCGAGGGATACTACGACTGTCGCACTGAACCCGGGATTCCTGATCAGCGTGCGCAGACCATAACGAAGATCCTGGCGGAAAGACGCGATCATCGCGAGATGAAAGCGCACTTCGTCAGCGAGATCGCGCTCGATATCCCGGGTCGAACAGTCGGCGATAGCGCCTCCACGCAGCGTGGCAATGTGGTAATATCGAAGGGAAGCTTCGCGAGCAAGAGTTCGATGCGTTTACAGTCTCTTCCATATGCGATCGTCATTCTGAGTGCCTGGCCGAGTCTCGGGCTGGCCCAGGCTGCTCACCCCGCCGCCGCCTCTGATTCGGCGGCCAGAGCCCGCGCCCGCGCCGATAGCGCTCGACTTCCCTATACGGCGGCCGACGTCCAATTCATGACGGGGATGATCTCCCACCATGCCCAGGCCGTCGTCATGGCGAAGATGGCGCCGACGCATGGCGCCAGTTCCGCGGTGCAGACGCTCTGCGCCCGCATCATCAACGCGCAGAACGACGATATCACCCTGATGCAGAACTGGCTGCGCGATCGCAACCAGCCGGTGCCCGAGGCCAAGCCGCTGCCCATGAAGATGGTGATGAATGGTCAGGTGATGGAGATGCTCATGCCGGGCATGCTCAGCGATGAGCAGATGAAGCAGCTCGACGCTGCGCGCGGCCGGCAGTTCGACGAGCTTTTCCTTCGCGGCATGATCCAGCATCACCAGGGCGCGATCACTATGGTCCAGCAACTCTTCGCCACGCCCGGCGCCGCGCAGGACGAAGCGGTCTTCAAGTTCGCCAACAACGTCAACGTGGATCAGAGCACCGAGATCCACCGCATGCAGCAGATGTTATTGACAGTGGAAATTGAAACTCACACTCCGTGAACCATGCCAACGCTCCGTCTGTCCTTCCTCATTCCTGTCGCGGCGCTACTCGGCGCCTGTGCTCATCGCAGCAGCATCTCGCTCGCCGGCGTTCCCACACCCCAATCGTCCTTCAATATCGAATCGATGGCGAAGGCGGCGGCGCCGAATCCCGATCCGCGCGTAGGCCTCAAGGCGGGAATTACCGATGCCGGCGAGGCGAGCTGGAACATGCGGCTTTTGTCGAACACGCCCACGCCCCAGCAGTTCAAGAGCACCAACTCCGATCTGGGCTTTTTTGGCAAGTACGCGATTCAGGGGACGTACAACGGCTGGCTGATCTGGGATGTCTCGAATCCCGCGCATCCCTCGCTGCGCAAGGGCTATTTCTGCCCAGCCTCGCAGAATGACATCTCCATGTATAAGAACTTGCTGTTCATGTCGGCCGAGTCGGAGTCGTCGCGGCTCGATTGCAAAGAAGGCGGCATCAAGGATACGGTGAGCGCCGAGCGAATTCGTGGACTGCGCATCTTCGACATCAGCGACCTGGACAACCCCAAGTACATAACGAACGTGCAGACGTGCCGCGGATCGCACACACACACGCTGCTCGTCGATCCCAAGGATCCTAACGACGTCTACATCTATATCTCCGGATCGTCGGGCATCCGTCCCGCCGCCGAGCTGGCGGGCTGCAACAGCAACCCGAACGATCCCAATTCAGCGGATTTCCGCATCGAAGTGATCAAGGTGCCGTTGGCGCATCCCGAACAGGCGGCGATCGTGAGCAGCCCCAGGATTTTCAACGATCTCACCGCGCCCGCACATCACGGCTTGGCGTTAGGCGACGTCGAAGCGGAGAAGGCCTCGATCGCCGCGGGCAAATTTCCCGTCAACGTGATCGGCATCAACATCGAGCTGCCGAACGAGATGGTGCAGCCGCTCCTGGACAGCACGGCCAAAGCCAATCACGGCGGAGGTCCGGCGACGGGCGCTGATTCGACGGCATTGCGTGCCGCTCTCCCGAACATGTTGCTCAAGATGTTCGGCATGAGCGCGGGTCCGAACCGTGGTCCGACGCAGTGTCACGACATCACCGTCTATCCCTCGATCGGCTACGCGGGTGGTGCGTGCGAGGGCTACGGCATGCTGCTCGACATCCACGATCCCGCGCATCCCGTGCGCCTGGATGCGGCGTCGGACTCGAACTTCTCGTACTGGCACTCGGCCTCATTCAACAACGACGGCACCAAGCTGTTGTTCTCCGACGAGTGGGGCGGCGGCAGCGCGCCAAAGTGCCGCGCTTCCGATCCGCGCAATTGGGGCGCCGACGCAATTTTTGATATCATTAACAACAAGCTGGTCTTTCAGGGCTATTACAAGCTTCCGGCCCCGCAGACCTCCGAAGAGAACTGCGTGGCGCATAACGGCTCCCTCGTACCGGTGCCCGGTCGCGACGTCATGGTACAGGCGTGGTACCAGGGCGGCGTGTCGGTATTCGATTTCAGCGATCCCGCGCATGCGACGGAGATCGCGTACTTCGATCGTGGACCAATCGACCCGAATCGCATGGTAGAGGGCGGTGCATGGTCTTCGTACTGGTACAACGGTGTGATCGTGAGCTCGGAGATCGCGCGCGGGTTGGACGTGCTGGAACTGACGCCGAATCCGTTGCTGACGCAGAACGAGCTGGATGCGGCGAAGACCGCGCACGTGGACTATCTGAACGTCCAGGGACAGCCGAGGTACACCTGGCCGGCGAGCTTTGCGCTGGCACGCGCGTACGTGGACCAGCTCGATCGATCGAAGGGACTGAGCGATGCACAGATTGCGGCGACTCGTCAGGCGCTGAGCGGTGCGGAAGGCACCTCGGGATCGGCCCGGAGCAGCGCGCTGTCGCAGCTCGCGAGTCAGCTCGACACCGACGCTCGGGGCTCACGCGACGGAGGGAAGGTGCAGCTGCTCGCTGCGGCCGTGCGGAATCTCGAGCACTGAGTGCGTCATCGCGTTATTCGCGTACCGACAGCTCTCCAAGCCTGGAGACGTGGAAAGCCCAGGTCTTTAGGACGCGAATAACGCGAATGGGATTCAGCTACTTGCCCTTCCTAATTGTGTCTTTGTTGGAATCGACGAAGCGATAGAACTTTGGGTGTGGACCAAAGTGGAGCAGCACGCCTACTTCGAAGATGGTCGCGCGCAGATAACCGATGAGCTGTGGTCCCGCAGATACTGGGAGGCGCTCGGTGGCCTTGCATTCGACGATCACTCGGTTGTCCGCCACCATGTCGACCCGCTGCCGGGCAACGAGCTTGCCCTTGTAGTTGACCGGAACCATCACTTCTCGGTCCACTATGTGTCCGCGCAGCGTGAGCTCGTACTCGAGCGCTCCCGTGTACGCGGCCTCGCACATTCCACCACCGCCAAAGTAGTTGAAGACGGTGAAGAATGCGGCCACGATCGAGTGCACGCGTTCGGCTTCGAGGAGTTCGCCGCGCATGCGCAATGCTGGTCGGGATGATGTCGCTCACCAGCATCATACGCTTTCCGTTGGATACGCGAGATTGCGGTTCGAACGTCCGCGATTGGATTCGCCCCTCATTCGCGTCATTCGCGAACCGACGGCACTCCAAGCCTGCATGGGGTGACAAACGTTGACGCCATCCCAGACGACGCCTATCTCTGGGTATGACTCTGCCTGACCGGAAGCCGGACCGCGAATCACAATCAGAAGTAGCGCGCGACTCTGCAGAGCAGAACCGCATCATCGGCGAGGAGGAGCGATATTCCGCCGAGCGCGAGCGCCGTGTCGCGGAGACGGAGCGTCAAGAGCACGAGGTCGATCGCGTTCGCCGCGAGCTCGAGCGCATTCTGGCCGAAGATCGACGCGATCTTGAGGAATGGCAGCGCGCGACGGCCGAGGAGCTACGCTTGATAGCCGAGGCCGCGCGGCACGAGGCAGAAGCATCACGCCAGCAGGCCGAAGCAGCCCGGCGTGATGCGGCGATGCTACTCCAGCGAGTGAACGAGCAAGAGGAGATCGTGCGCGAAATGCAGCGCACAGTGCGAGAGATCAGCAAACGCGGTTGACTCGACGGTATCGATCAGCGCGACGCGTTGCCGACGCTATCGATTACGCGGCGCGTGGGTATCGTGACGTGGAACGTCGCGCCACCCTCTTCGCCATTCTCGGCAGATATGCGGCCCCGGTACCGTTCGACAATCGATTGCACGATGACCAGCCCAAGGCCCAGGCCTTGTGGCTTCGTCGTGAAGAACGATTCGAAGAGATGTGGCTGAGCGCCCGCTGCGAATCCGGGCCCGTTGTCGCTCACGACAACGTCGACTTCTTCCTCGCGACCCACCGTACGGATCAGCACCCGCGGACTTGGCGACGACCCGGATGCCTCGAGCGCGTTCAACACGAGGTTCAACACCACCTGCTCGAACTGAACCGGATCACCGGTGACGGCTGGCAGGTGCGGATCGAGCGACAAGCTAAGTTCTGCGTGACGAGTCAACGCCTCGTGCTGTAAGAGTCGTGCCGACGCGCGACAGACTTCATTGAGGTCCACGGACGTCGACGGCAATTCCTGCCCGCGAAGAAGAGCGCGAACCCGGATGATGACCTCGGAGGCTTGATCATTATCGGCGATGATGTCGGAGAAGATCTCGCCACAGAGCCGCCGGTCCTCGGGGCCGAATTCGCGATCGGCGCCCGCCACGAACTTCGCGCCCGTCTCCGCGTTCGCCCGCATCGCCGCGAGCGGTTGGCGGAGCTCGTGTCCGATCGTCGCGGCCAGCTCACCGACGAGCGCCATGCGTCCCATGTGCGCAACCTGGCGCCTCGTGTCATCGGTGCGCCGCCGCTGGTCTTCGACCAACAATTGCGCGCGCTTGCGGCGCCGCCGTTCGAGCAATAGCGCGCCGATGAGCAATGACTCAACCCCCATGAAGCCGAGCGCGATGAGAACGACCGCGCGGTACCGCTGCCACAATGAGGGTTCTCGAAACAGGAGCTCGGTCCCGGGTGGCAGCCGCTTCTCGGACAGATCCCAACGCTGGAGTTGACGCCAATCGGCGACGTACGAATTGGTGATGGACTCCGCGGGTGGCATCTGTCCAGGTCGACGGCGAAGAACGCGAACGACGAGTCGTCCCGTGTTGGTGCCTTCATCGTCGAACCGCGTCACGGAACCGCCCACGACTCCTTCGCCAACGTAGCTGCCCAACTGCGTGTACATCGGAGCCGACGCAGCACGCGCGAGGCTCCCGACGATGTCGAAAGGCTCGAACACCTGTCCGTGCCCGTCTCCCCTGTAATTCGCGAATATCACGATCGAGCGGCGAGGAAGCTGACGAAGCCTCGCGAGCAACGCGTCGAGCGGTAACCCCTGAACCACGGTGAGCGGAGGCGAATCGTGAAAGGCCGCGACAGCACTCACCACAGCGGAGACGGCCACCGAGTCGGTTGATGCCGCGCCGCCGACCGCGACGATCTGTCCCGCGTCGGGCTGGAGACCGCGCGCCATCGCCACCGTTGGTACGAAGCGCGAGGCGCTCGCCAGCCGGCCGGTTACGTACGCGGGGAGTGTCGAGGGATCCGTTTGTGGGGCGGCGCACAACGCGAAGACGATCGGCGCGTTCGGGAGCACGTCGTGCAGATGGTCGACGGCAAACCCCAGCGCGCGTGCGCCCACCGGCACGACGACGTCGATCGTGAATCCGTGGTACTTGTCTCTGAAATAGTCCGTCAGGCGCGGCGAGTGCTCGCGGTCAGAGAAGCGGTCGAGATCCAGGGCTTCCTGATAGAACTCGACGGGCGAGGCCAGCTCGTCGCGAATCGTTAGGCGTAACCGTTGCGTGAACTCGACCATCGGTTGCGTCTCGGCCTGTTGCTGGAACAGCACGAGCACGCGCGTTGGTCGCCCCCGGTCTTGTGCGCGCGCACTGGGTGCCGAGCACGAGAGCAATAACGCGACAGCCGCGACGACCAATGTCCCTTCGGCCGGGCGTACCAACACGATTGGATTGCCTGGAAGGTGTACCGTACGGCAAACTGAATCTGATAGTATGAGTCGAAGTTGTCGAAGCAGTATTGGCGCGTCGTCGCATCGAAACGATAGATGGCTGCGCTTGCGGTCCGCCGGTTTCGCCAACTTGTGATTATAGTGCAATCTGGCTCGTGCTGGCCAGCGTCGCTCCCGTCGGCAACGCCATTCTCCCGTCGTGTCGATGGTGCCATACGGAGCGACCCACTGTTGATTGGCGCATGGTGAAGTCCGTTTGATGGAAATTCAACATGCACCCTCTACGCGAGCGGCGCGATACGTCATTCGATGTAGCACATCCGGCGGGCTCGCACCATTCTTGGTGGCGAGCGAACCAGATGCCTAACGGATCGGCTGCTCCAACTCACCTATGAACTCCCGACGAAGCTTCCTCATTCAAGCGCCCGTCGCCCTGCTCGGCGCCGTCGCCGCCTGTCGCGCGGACGAGCAAAAGCCCGGCGCCAGCGGCGCGACATCCGCCACCGCGACTCCGGGTGCGCCGCCGGCCTTCAACACCGCGCCGCCGGTCGGCCCCGAGGTCTCGACAGCGACCTTCGCCGAAGCCGAGAAGCTTGCCCAAGTGTCGATGACCGATGCGCAACGCCAGATGATGGCCAAGAGCTGGCGGACGTCCATGGCCGCGTTGCTCGAGCGGCGCACGGGCCCGCGAAAGATCGTGCTCGAGCCGCAGCTCGCGCCCGCGACGCGCTGGGAGCCGGCGTCGATCTCAGTCGCCGCGGGCGGACCCACGCTCGCCGGCGAAACCAAGCAACTAGCGCGCGAACGGTTTATCCGTAGCACCATCGATCCTGGCCCGCTGCCGACGAACGACGCCGACATCGCCTACGCTCCGGTCACACACCTCTCGCGCTGGATCGAGACGCGCAAGCTCACGTCCACACGCCTGACGCAGATCTATCTCGACCGCATCGTCCGATACGATGGCAAACTGCGATGCGTGATTACGGGGACGCGCGACGCCGCGCTCGCGCAGGCCAGGCAGGCGGACAGCGAGATCGCGGCGGGCAAATATCGCGGTCCACTTCACGGGATTCCGTACGGCGTGAAGGACCTGCTCGACACCGCCGGCATCGCGACGACCTACGGCGCCGAGCCGTTCCGGAACCGCGTGCCGGCGGCGGATGCGGCAGTGGTCCGCCGGCTCGACCAGGCGGGCGCGGTGCTGATCGCGAAATTGAGCCTCGGGGCGCTGGCGCTCAACGACATTTGGTTCGGCGGACAAACCATGAATCCGTGGCTGCTCGAGGAAGGCGCGAGCGGATCGAGCGCCGGCCCCGGGTCGGCAACCGCCGCGGGCTTAGTAGGATTCTCAATCGGCAGCGAGACCGGCGGCAGCATCGTGGCGCCGTCGATGCGGTGCGGTGTGACGGGATTCCGCCCGACGTTCGGCCGCGTGCCGCGCACCGGCGCGATGACGCTGTGCTGGTCGCTGGATAAACTCGGGCCGATGACGCGCGCGGTGGAAGACGGTCTGCTCGTGCTGCAAGCGATCTCCGGCCCCGATGCGG
>DASXKV010000034.1 GCA_036496605.1 Gemmatimonadaceae bacterium
GACATCATCGTGCTCGCGCCAAAGCGCGTTCACCCTCGATTCGAATTCAATCACGCTGTCGATCAACGACCGGCTCCCGGCGGCCCAATCCATCCGGCACACGATCCGACTACGCGGAAACGCATGTGGCGCGTTCCCGCTCGCCAGGCGCTCGAACACCTCCAGCATGCGATCGATGTCGAAGTGTCCATCTCGGAGGTACGTGTCTGCGGTGCTCCGCACTTCGAGCTGCCCTCGCTGTGTCGCTCCGCCTGCGTCGATTCCAGACAGCGCCAGACGCTGCAGATGATCACGCGCGTGATCCGCGCCGACGACATGGATGGCCTTGTCGCCAATTGCAAATCCCTCGTTGATAAACGGCAGCAAGACGCGGTACTCCTCGTCCTCGTCGTTGAAAAACGCGCAGATATGTCGGGCGTCGTGCACCATGGAGCCTGCCAGGGACATCGGTCTTACTGGTGCTGTCATGGTGACCTTTCAGTGCGAGTCGTCGTCGTTGTGCATACTCCCACAGCATAGCCGAGCTCGCAGAAACCGGGGCCCCAGAGGGCGTCTGTACTGTCACGATTGATGGCCTGAAACAGGGACGCCAAGCTCGACAAGCCGCTTCGCCCACCCTGGCGGCGTTTCTCCAGCGCTTTCCAGAGGGGATGGCGCCGCCGACAATCACCCGTCCCGGACGACTCTGCTGAGTAGTGCGGGCGGATGTGTAAATGTCATGTAAAGATCCGGTCGATACCGCGGGGTCGATACCAACGTGCAATATCTTCGCGCTCGCTCTTTTGGTCCGATGGGGCCGTGCTGCGATCGCATTAGCCGCTGGCTGATGGCCGTCGGCGGCAGTGTTCGCCGAAGGGGACTGGCAATGACCATGACGGAATCGATCGTGACGGACAGAGCGCCGCTCGGCCGACATTCAGCTGCGCCGTGTGCGATGGTGTTTCACGCCGTGTGAGGCAGTTTGACGCGCCTGCTGTCGGTGAACGTCGGCGTCCCGCGAGATATTGAGTGGAACGGCCGCTTAGTGCACACCGGGATCTGGAAGAATCCGGTGGCCGGGCGGTGTCGAGTCGGCCGGTTGAATCTCGAAGGCGACGGTCAAGGGGACCTGGCCGGGCACGGCGGGGAGCATCGCGCGGTGTTCGTCTATCAGCTCGATTCGTACCGCCATTGGCGGGAGCGGCTGAAACGGGACGATTTCGTTTACGGCCAGTTCGGCGAGAACTTCACCGTGGAGGGACTGGCTGACGACACCGCGTGCATCGGCGACCGCTATCAGATCGGCAGCGCGCTGTTTGAGATCACACAGCCTCGGGTTACGTGCTATCGCGTGGGCATTCGCATGAACGAGCCACGCATGCCCGCATTGCTGACGGGCAGTGGTCGGCCCGGGTTCTACCTCCGCGTGCTCCACGAAGGCGAAGTCGGTCCTGGGGACGAAATCGTCAAGGTCGGAGAGGCGAAGGAGCGGCTGACAGTCGAAGACGTCAACGCGCTTCTCTATTCATCCAGTCACCCGCGCGATCGGTTGGAGCGTGCATTGAGGATCGACGCGCTCTCATCCGGCTGGCGCTCGTCGTTCGAGGCGCTGCTGCAGACGCCGGTGACCGCGACGAGTGGAGGCAACGTGGGCCTCATGCCAGCCGCTGCGGCGCATCCGGTTGCCGCAGGATTTCGGTCGGTCACGGTTGCGGCCGTCGATCAGGAAGGCGATGACGTGATCTCGCTGACGCTGCGAGATCCCGAAGGGCACCCGTTGCAAACACCCCTCCCGGGCCAGTACGTGGTGCTGCGCTTTCGAGCTGGTGCGAGCGTCTCGCCGTTCTTTCGCAGCTACTCGCTTTCGGGTCCGCCATCGGACGAGCGCTATCGCATCAGCGTGAAGCTCGAACCGAACGGCTCGGCGGGAGCCTGTCTGCAGACCCTCCGGGTGGGCGACCTCCTGGACATCAGCTTGCCGCGTGGAAGCTTCACATTGCGCGAGGAAGCACGGCCCGTCGTGCTGCTCAGCGCTGGAATCGGTGCCACGCCTCTTCTCGCGATGCTTTACGAGCTCGCGGCGTCACAGTCGCGGCGGTCGGTCGTGTGGCTCTATCAAACTCGGGACGGACAGCACCATCCATTCGCAGCGGAGGTCCGGCGCTTAATGGCCCGAGTCCCGAACGGCCGGCGCTATGTCTGCTATAGCCTGCCGGGCCCGGATGATCGGATGGGCGACGATTTCGACAACGAGGGCCATCTCTCCGGATCGGTCCTCGAGACCGCCGGCGTCTCCCCTGACGCCGTCGTGTATCTGTGCGGTCCGAATCGTTTCATGGCCGACATGAAAGACGCCCTATCCGCGCTCGGCGTCGCTCACGATCGGATCTTTGTCGAGCTCTTCACCGGTAGCGAGTCGATGACGCCAGGCGTCGTCGATGAGAAGGCGACGCGTCGTCCTCATCCGCCGGAGCACGACGCTGACGCCGGCGCGCTCGTCTCGTTTGCGCGGAGCGGCATCGCTGCGCACTGGAACGTGTCGGCGTACGGAAGTCTGTTGGAACTCGCCGAAGCGTGCGACGTGCCGGTTCGTTGGTCGTGCCGTACTGGTGTGTGCCACAACTGCGAGAGCGGCCTGGTGTCCGGCGATGTCGCGTACGATCCGGAACCACTGGACGCCCCAGCGGCCGGCAACCTGCTGGTCTGCTGCTCGCGACCGATTCGCGACGTGGTGATCGACTTGTGAGCTCCGCCGCCCTGACGAGTGCACATCGTTGGGGCCGGTTATGAACGGGGTCAACCGTCGGG
>DASXKV010000035.1 GCA_036496605.1 Gemmatimonadaceae bacterium
ACGTTGAACAGATCGAACGTGACGCCGTACGAGAGGCGCTGCTGTCCGAGGTTGGGGAAATCCTTTCGGAAGCGGACGTCGACATTCTGATACGGGAACGTTCCCGGGACAGTGAAGCCACCACGTACATATGGATTGAGGTCGTTCGAGGCGCAGAAACGCGTATTGCAACCCACGTCCTGCTTGTACTTTCCGCCTAACGTCAGCAGCCCCGAGAACTGGATGCCCCACGCATATGGGAGGTCAGTAATCCAATTCCCGACCAACCGGTACTTTTCGTCATTCGACGGATGTCGCGGGATGCTCGCCGACGTCGGGAAATCGAAGTCGTCGCCCGGGTTATCGGCCCCCTTGAGGTCGCGCGACGCGTAGCTCCCGGAGAGGCCAGCTCCCCAGCCGATGCTGTGCGGAGTTGCCTTGGCGTACGGTCGATCGAGCTGCAGCAGGAGGGCGTTGTACCACGTCTGCTTATCGTTCGTCGAGTAGATGAAGTTGTTAAAGCCAAGCGCGTTCAGGTTGATGCCTCGCGCCGGGGACGACCCTGGCACTGGCCCATTGCAAGTGACGCCGAAGCCGTTCCCATTGACGCCGCAATTCATCCAATTCAGGGCCATCATGTCGTATGCGTGCGAGTAGGCATACGTGACCGTCGTCGCCCACCGACCAAACGAGTGCCGGACACCGAGATTCGCCTGCTGCGAGCGCGGCACCTTTGCGTCATTCTGAATGAACCAGATCTCCGGAAGTCCCGACGAGTGCACCAGCTGATCCAGCACCGCGCGATTCGTCGTTAGGTAGGCGTCGTTCCACGCCACCTGACCAGCCACCGGCGCGACGCCTCGCGGCGCAAAATTCACCGTAAACGCAGGGTGCGTGATCTTCTGCGTCTCGTCCGTGGCGTAGAGGTCGCGCTGGATGCGGTCATAGTAGAGGCCCCAGCCGCCAAAGACCGTCGTCCGGTTGGCTTTGTCGATGGCGTACGAAAAGCCAACCCGCGGCTGGAACGCGCCATAGAACGGGTTGCGATTGTGCCCGTTGCTGATGTAATCGCTGAGGTTGATGGGATTCGCGAGCTGGTTGTTGTACTTCGTGACGGTGTCGACGGCATTCTGTGGCGTGACGAAGCCGCGATTCAACATGTTCGTCTCGAGATCCCAGCGAATACCCAGATTCAACGTCAAACGCTCGACGGGCGTCCAATCATCCTGAATGTATGCGCCGACCTGCGTGTCGTTCGAGTTGAAGTTGGGATCGCCGGTCTGATAACTGAGTTGGAATGGTGTGTTGTAGTTATACGTCTGCGTACCGTTTCCCGTATTCGCCGTCGCTGCGTACTGGAACGTCGGAATGCGGCTGTTGTCCTTGATGCCGTACATGCGGACGAAGTCGAGGCTGAGACCGGACTTGAATACGTGCTCGCCGGACCAGCGGAATCCCGTATACGTGATGTCGTCGCGCAGCTCGATCGTACGCTGCTTGAAATCCTGGTCGCTGTCGTAGCTGCCGAGGGTGGCATTCCCGCCGGGGTATGTGTAGATCCGCTTGATCAGATCAGGATTATCCGCCGTTGGATTCCGCCGAAAGTACGTGAAAGCGAGCTTGGCTTCATTCAGCATCGGGCCGCGGACGTAGGTGTTCTTCGCCTGGGCGATGCTCACATTCTGCCGAAAATCGGTCGCGCCCTGCTGAACGGTGGGACCGCCGAAATCACGAAGGTCAGTCTCGGTGCGATTGCTGAAGCTGATCTCGCCCGTGGAATTCTCCGTGAAGGAATTGTCGAGTTTTCCAAACCATAATTGCTCGCGGAATGGCGACCCGAAGCTGCCGTTGTATTTCGTGACGTTCACTGAATCGAGCGCCGGAAAGGCGCCGGCCGTAACCTGCGGTGTGGCAACAGCGACACGATTCACACGATCCTGAATGTTGCTTTCATATGAACCGAAGATGTGCATCTTGTCCTTGATAATCGGACCACCAAGGCTCAACGCGCCGAGTGTGCGCTTGTAATCGGGCTTCACGAACGTCGCCGGGTTCAGGTTCTTGTCTTTCTTCTGAAAGCTGTCGAGCGCGACCATGTTCTTGTTCTGGAAGTTGAGCAGCGCATCGCCGCTCCACGTATTGCCGCCAGACTTGGTCGTCGCCGTGATGACAGCACTCGATGCGTTCTGGTATTCCGCCTTGAAGTTTTGAGAGATGACGCGGTACTCCTGTACCGCACTCCGTGGAAAAGGATTGCCGCGGCTCGCATCCTGACCCGCGATTCCGCCAGCGGTGATGTCGTTTTTCAGGCTCGTGCCGTCGACAAAGAGGTTGATGGAGTTAGGCGCCTGACCACCGGCGGAAATCGTCTTGACCGCGAGGTTCCCGTTGACCGGGTTGATGCGGTCTTCCGAAACGATGACACCGGGCGAGAGCGCCGCCAGATCGAGAAAATTCCGTGAGGTCGTCGGCAGGTTCTCGAGCTGCTGCTGCGTCACGTTTGTCGCAACCTCCGACGTCCGCATCTCCGGTGCGGGTGCCGCGGTTACGGCAACCGTTCCAAGCGTCACGGCCTGCGCTGAGAGATTGAAATCCTGGAATTGCGTCGCGCCGATTTGAACGACGATGCGCCGTGTGATCGGCGAGTAGCCGATCCGCCGAACGGTGAAGTCGTAGGCGCCCGGCGTGAGTCCCGGCAGAATGTACGTGCCATCGTCACGGCTCGTCGCCGCGCGCGGAACGCCGCTTTCGACATTACGTGCCGCGATCTGCACGCCGCTCAGCGCCGCACCGCCCGTCCCGGTTACTGTGCCCCGGACCGTGCCCGTCGTCGTCTGGGCGAAAGCGCCGTGTCGCGCCGGCGCGAGGAACGCCAGTGCAGCCACGAGCAGTAGCATGAAGCGACCGACTCCTGTTTTTCGTGTCATGAAGCGAACCTCCCGAAGTGTGAAAACGACGACCGCGCGCGAGCCGCCGAGCGCGTCGCCATGCCCATCATTCGACTACTCGTCCATCCGTGCAGCCGCACGACTGCCTAACGACGAGCGTCGTTGCCAGGATCTCGCAGCGCCGGCGCAGGCGCCGGTCGCCGCTCAAGGACTCCACAAGCCGCTCGGTCGCGCGTTCGCCCAATTCGATGATCGGCACGCGCACCGAGGTGAGAGGTGGACTGGTGTACTGCGCGATTGGAATGTCGTCGAAGCCCGTCACCGCGATCTCCTCCGGCACCGAGACCCCCGCTTCACGCAGGGCGCTCAACGCGCCGATGGCCATCGAGTCATTGGCCGCGAAAATCGCCGTTGGTCGCTGCGACAATCGGGACAGCGCTTTGGCCGCTCGGTAGCCGCCCGTTTCCGTGAAGTCGCCGTCGATCTCCAGCAACGGATCGGCCTTCACGCGCGCCGCTTTGAGCGCCGAGCGATAGCCGCGCCGCCGCTCCTCCGCGTCGACGTTCCCCGCCGCACCGCGGATGAAGGCGATACGGCGGTGACCCATGCCTAACAAGTGGCGCGTCATCGCCGACGCGCCGCCAACGTTGTCGATCTTGATCGCGTCGAACCCCGGCGTGCGCGCCGCGCAATTGAGCAACACGACCGCCGGACACGCCGCGAGACTCGAGCGCAACGTCTCCTGATCCAGATCTGGCGACATCACGATCAATCCATCGACGCGGCCGCGCATCGCGCCGAGCGCCGCTTCGAGCGCCTGCTGCTCCGAGTGTGAGCTCGACACCAACATATGGTAGCCGCTGCCCTGTGCCACGAGATCGATTCCGCGAATCACCTCTGAGAAGAACTCTCCGTAGAGGTCCGGAAGTAACACGCCGATTGTATGGGTGCGCCGGGTAATCAGACTGCGCGCGGCGCTATTCGGTGCGTACTGGAGACGCGACGCGACGCGCTCGATGCGCTGGCGCGCGTCGTGGCTCACCGGTCCGCTGTCGTTGAGCACACGCGAAACCGTGGCGACGGAAACTTTCGCCAGTCGAGCGACGTCGCGAATCGTGGCCGAACGGGTGCGGGAACGCGGAGGCGTACGGGATCACCCCGTGAGGGAAGCGCGGCCTGCTCCTATCGACTGGAAACGTTTACAGTGGGGCGGCGAACTGTCAAGGCGGCGTCACGATTCCGTCTCCACCCGCTCCACACGATTCGCCGTCCACACCACCACACCCCGCGTGCCCATCTCCGGACAGGCCTGCGCCGCCGACATCACCCCTTCGACAGCGCGCTCCGGCTCCGTGAATACGCCGTACACCGCAGAACCGGATCCGCTCATCAACGCGGGCAGCGCGCCGGCACCACGCAGCGCGTCGAGATACGCGGTGATCTCCGGATGACGCCGGCTCACGACCGGTTCGAAATCATTCGCGGCGACGGCGCCCAGTCCCTCCCACGTATCGAGCTCGCTCGGTTGCAGCACGCTGCTTTGCGCTTCGTACGTGCCGCGATCATGCGCGAGCCATGCATACGCGTCCTTCGTCGACACGGCGAAGCCCGGCATGACAAGAACAATTGGTCGCGGTGCGAGAACGGGGAGCGGCAACAGGCGGTCACCCCGTCCCCATGCGAGCGCCATCGGACTGTCGATCGTCATGAACGCGACGTCGGCGCCGAGCGACGGAGCGAGCTCGGCGAGACGGCGTCCGAGCGGTGCGGGTGACATCGCGTCGAGCGCGCGCAGCACCGCGCCGCCATCCGCGCTACCACCGCCGAGTCCTGCACCGGCGGGAATCTCTTTCGTCAGCTCGATCGCGAACGTCGACGGCCAACCGGTCGCATTCGCGTACGCACATGCCGCACGGTATGCGAGATTCTTTTCTGTCGGTCCGAGCCCGCCTTCCGGAAGCGTGTCACCGGTGATGTCGAGCGACCGGCCGCGGACGTCGTCGCCGACGCGCACGAGGACGCGGTCGGCTAACGAGAGCCGGAGGAAAACCGTCTCGATCGCGTGATAGCCGCCTTCTTCGCGAGCGAGGACGCGGAGCAGCAGATTCACCTTCGCCTGCGCCGCTACTCGCGCGATGCGACTCATGCAGCCGGCGGCTGGATCGATTTGTCGCTGCTCCCGCTGCGTACGTCCGGACCGCTTCCCGCGCTTCCAACTTTGCTCAACTCGGCGAACGTCAGACCCGCTCGTGCAAAGTAGTACGCACCGATGAGCGTGATCGGAATGAACGACAACAAGTGAAAGCCGACGGCCCACGTGAGCGCGATCGTCTGCGAGAACCCGTACACGCCTAACGCGAGCTTTCCGAAGGCCTCGAACGTCCCGAAGAAGCCGGGACTCGATGGAATGGCGACGCCGATCGCGATGATACCCTGCGTGAACATCGCCATACCGAATGGCGCGTGAATGCCGACGGCGACGAACGCGATCCAGAACGCGAGCGCGTTCAGGAGCCAGTGCAGGAGCGCCCAGAAGAAGACGGCGGCGAAGCGCCTCGGGCTGCGAAGCACGCTGAGACCGCTCGCGAACGCCACCAAAATCGTGCGCCCGCGGGACTCGAACGACGGCGCCACGCGCCGCGCGAACAACTCGAACAGCGAAATGATCTGGGTCGGAAAGAACACGATCAGATAGAGCACGACGATCACGCCGGCGACGAACACCGCGCCGCCGAGCGCCAGGCGTGCGACCGATGCCGCCGCGCCCGTTGGAAAGCTCGGCAGGAGCATCGCCGTGAGCATGAGCAGCAGCACGATCAACGAGTCGAAGACCCGATCGACGGCGAGCGAGGCGAAGGCCGCCGAGAATGACACGCGATCGACTTCGCGAGACAACGCATACGGGCGTGCGAGCTCGCCGGCCCGCGCCGGTAGGATGTTGCTCACCATCATGCCGATCGCGGTCGCTCGCCAGAGCGGTCCGAATGGAAGATTCGGCTCCACGGGATCGAGGATCGTGCGCCAGCGTCGCGCGCGCAGCGGAAAGATTCCCGTCGCCGCCACCGCCGACAGCAACAAGAGCCACAGATTCGCGCGACGAATCTCGAGTCCAACCTGCTGCCACTCGATATCGTGGAATGCATACCAAAGGAGCGCGAGACTCAGCACTATGCCGAGCGCGCCCCGCCAGCCAAATCGCATGCAGTTACTCCGCTAGCGCGAGATCCAGCAGATCGAACAGCTCGGCCATCGATTCGTCGTTGGCGTCTCCACCGCCGCGACGAATTTGCTCGCGCAACTCGATGGCGCGCTCGATCGCGGCGCGGCCGCGATACAGCAACGCATCGATCGGCACGAGCGGCTGCTCGGCGATGTCCACTGGCTCACTCATCGGGTGCGCGGCGATCGAGCTCAAACTGTCGATGCCTTGATCGAGCACCGCCATCGTGTCGCGTGGTGTCGAAACACGTTGTGCGCCGATCGGCGTCCGGCTCCGCGGAGCACTCGATATCGGACGCGAAGGCGGCAGTGGCGACGGCGTCGAAGGAACGGAGCTGTTCACGGGACTCCGAGGCTGATTGGCAGCATTGAGCGAGGCAGCCGCCGTGGCCAGACTCGCGTCGGCGCGAATGCGTGGCGTAATCACCGGCGTCGGTGAGGTCGAGGAGAATGATGGCGCCGGAGCCTGCCGCGCGGGAGCGGGGATCTGTGCGCTCGGAGGCGCGGCGCTCGACGGCGGTGCGCTCGCAACACTGCTCGTCGGTACCGCCGCGAACCCCTCGCCGATTCCCGAGTCGACCTGCCGCGCCAGTTTGAGCTCCGCCAACTGTGACGCGAGACGCTCGCCCTCCAGGCCGGGACTCGCCAACGCCTGTGCGAGCGCCTCGAGCGAGTTGAGCGAGAGATAATCGAGAGTTTTTACCGCATCGAAGTGCGCACCGATCAGCTCCGCCACCTGTTCTTCGGCGAAGCTCTCGGCATCGCTGCGCAGCGCGGCCAGCGCGTGGCGCAGCTCTCTCCGGACTCGATCCTGAGCTGGCGCGTCCTTCGCGCGCCGCGCCTCGGCGACGAGCCCGCGCAGATGTTCCCCCTGGCTCACGACCTCCAGTCGAAAACGCTCGGCAGGCGTCGTCGGCGGATGCGGAGACGCACTGACGACGTGGGGGCCCCCGTCCGCATAAAACAGCTCGGTGATCGGGACGATACGACTCGCGCCCTGCTCTTTCGATTCGAAGCGCGCGAGCGCGTCGACGAACGCGTCGCGCTCTGCCGAGGATGCGTCCGCGGGACGGCCCTCACGCAGCGCGGCAGCGGCGTGTCGGAGCAGTGCGGCGGCCGCACGGAGAAACGCGATTCGGTCTGCGTCGAGCGGTCCCTGACCCAGCTCCAGTGGCTTGGCAACGAGCTCCGCTCCTGCCATCACTTCCGACAGCGGCGTGACGTCCTTGATCCCGGCGACACCGCGCATCGCACGCACTCGACGCAGGACTTTCACCGCGGCATCCCGATCGTTAGGCCTGGTGGCGAGTAGCTCGAGTCCCGCGGCGATATTCGACGATTCCGCCGCGAAGAAACCGCCGCCCGTGGCAGCGGCGGGTGTGGACGACGCGCTCGGCGTCGCTGCCGGCGCGATGCGGGCAAGTTCCGCGGTGCGGTTCGCGGCGCGCTGATCGTCGCCCGCCGCCCACGACCGCACCGACCGAATGAGAATCTTCAGATCGTCGATCGTGGCGACGAGCGTTCCCGAGATTGCGGGCGACCACGCGACCGTGGCGTCGCGAAGACCTCGCGCGACGCGCTCGAGCGCCGTCGCCAGCTCGGCGAACGGCGTGAGCTTGGCCATCGTCGCACTGCCGCGAAGGGCCCGTGCGTTACGCGCGATCGCTTCCGCATCCGGCGCGCCCCCACCGGTCGCGTTGGCGCGCGCCAAGAGCCCGTCGAGCAACTCGACGTACTCGCTCGCTTCCAGGATGAAGAAGTCGAGGAATCCCGAGGTAGGAGTCGGATTCGTCATTGAGGGCGGTGGCCGGCCATCGAGAGGAGTTGGGGGCTAGGGATTAGGGACTGGGGATTGAAGTCAGGGCGCGAGACTCTGGGACGGCGTTAAGCACTAAGCTCTGCGGCCCTAGCCCTAATCTCTAGCCCCTACCCCTTAGCCCATCTGACGACGCTCGGGCCTCGTCCATAACGTTGCGGAGGTCGCGAACCGCCTGCAGCAAGCCGACGAAGATTGCTTGGCTGACCACCGAGTGGCCGATGTTGAGCTCCTCGATCTCGGGGATGACGGCGACGGGACGGACGTTGGCGACGGTGAGGCCATGTCCTGCGTGAACGGCGAGACCGAGGCGAGCACCGAGTCGGGCGGCGTCCTGCAGCGCGGTGAGTGTTTGCGAATCGCCGGCGCAGTGGGCGTACTGGCCGGTGTGCAGCTCGATGGCGGCGGCACCGAGCTCGCGGGAACGCTCAACCGAATCGGCGTGCGGCCCGATGAAGAGGCTTGTCCGAATCCCGGCGTCATTGAGCCGCGCCACGCCTTTGCGCAATCTCTCCGGATCATGATGGACGTCGAGCCCACCCTCGGTCGTGATCTCCTCACGGCGCTCCGGGACGAGGGTCACCTGATGCGGCCGCAAACGCATCGCGATCGCGAGCATCTCGTCGGTGCACGCCATCTCGAGGTTGAAGACCGTCGCGATGCCGGTTGCGAGTTGCTCGACGTCGGCGTCCTGGATGTGCCGTCGATCCTCGCGGAGATGCGCCGTGATTCCGTCGGCGCCGGCCTGCTCGCAAAGCAGTGCGGCCTCGATGGGATCGGGTTCTGTTCCGCGCCGGGCTTGCCTCACGGTGGCGACATGGTCGACGTTGATGTACAGCCGCTGATGCTTGAGCATGATTATCTTGGGCTGGCGCCTTCCCTCCACGGAGATCGCATGAAGTTAACTCTTCTGACCCTCGTCTCGATAACGCTCGCATCGGCGTGCGCGACATCGCCGTCGAAGGTCACGACGACCGCGCCGATGCCGGCCGTTGCTCCGGCAGGAAATACGACTGGAGCGGCCGACGCGAGAGGTGCCGTCCTCGCGTTTCTCGACGCGGCGAAAAGTCAGGATCTCCAGGCACTCTCGGCAGCATGGGGCTCAGTGGATGGATCGGTCCGCGATACGGGCGCGATTCCGCGCGAGGAGATGGAAAAGCGCGAGCTGGTGATGCTTTGCTATCTCACGCACGACACGCATCAAGTACTGAGCGACGCGCAGGCCCCGAACAACGAGCGGGTCGTTGCCGTGCAGCTCCGCCGCGGCAATCTGGCCCGCACATCGAACTTCTACGCGGTCGCCGGCCCTGGCGGTCGGTGGTATGTTCGAGCGTTCGACATGGAGCCGCTAACCGACTTCTGCAGAGCCAAGGGTCGCTAGTCGCGAACTTGGTCAGCCGAACCCAAGTTCATCGTTCGGTCAACTCGATCAAGACGCCGCCTGTGGAGGATGGATGGAGGAAAGCGATGGGCTTGCCTTCGGCACCGATACGCGGCTTTTCATCGATCAGCCGGATACCCGCGGCGCGGCAGCGCTCGAGCGCTGCCGAAAGGTCGTCGACCGCAAAACAGAGGTGGTGGATCCCCGGGCCACGTTTGGCGATGAATTTGCCGATGGGTGAATCATCGACCGCCGGCTCGAGGAGCTCGACCAGCGATTCCCCGGCGGAAAAACCGGCGATTCTGGCCCCATCCGCGTCATCCAGAGAAAGGCCGTCCATTCCGAGCACATCGCGATAGAATGGTGTGAGGGCCTCGAGGTCTCGCACGGCGATGCCAATGTGGGCAAGGCGAGCTCCAGAGCGGGGCAAGGACGATTTGGGCAAGATTACGAAGGCTGAAGTCAGGAAAAGCTAACCTTAAAGCGGGGCGACACGATCGAATTTCGCCCTCACAGGCAAGGAGGAGAAAGCCGAGCATGTCCAACGCCGTAGTGGTCACCGACGCGACCTTCGAGCAAGAGGTCGAGAAGCACGACGGTCTCTCCGTCGTCGATTTCTGGGCGACCTGGTGTGGCCCGTGTCGAATCATCTCACCTATCCTCGATCAACTCTCCGTCGAGTACGAGGGACGGGTCAAAATCTCGAAGATGGACGTCGACGCCAACATCAAGACGGCGTCCCGGTTCAACGTCCGATCGATCCCGATGCTGTTGTTCTTCAAGAACGGGAAGGTCGTGGATCAGATCATCGGCGCGGTGCCGAAGAACATGATCCAATCCAAGTTCGAGCAGCATGCCGCTCCTCAGAGCGCGGAGCGCGGTGCATAGGCGGGACGCAGTAGGGGCGGCAGTGCTAGCACCTAGCACCTGGCAATTCAGAACTACCGGCGTTTCCTGATAGCGGAGTCGAGCGTCCCTAAGGTGCCGCTGGTGGCGGACCTAGGGGCCTGAGAACGCCTGGGCCGACACGTCCGCGGCCAGGCGTTCTTCTTTTTCCTCTGCTCCGCGATGCACCATCATGTAGCCGGTCTCCGGTATCCGCACGCACGCGTGCTGCTGCCGCGCACCCGGCTCGCGTACATCCACCTCCGCAACCTGCTGACCGACGCGAAGCGCGATCGGTCCGCGCGCGTTTCGGGCTACGTCGCCATTTGGCTGCCAGAGGAATTCGTCACGCTTTACATGCAGCGCGGCGAGGTCGTGAACGCAACGATTCGCGACAAGAGTGGCTCGTGCGTCATCGCTATTGCGAAGGCGCTCGAGATGGTGCCAACGGAGCCCGAGTACGGTGACATCTGCTTTCACGAGGCGGACGAGGCGCAACTCGCCTGCATGTTCATCGCCCAGACTCGTGAGTCCGAGGCGTGGCCCGACGGACTCGCCGTCACCGATCCGGCCGTGCTCTTTCCGTATCTCATGGCGATCACGTTCGACGGATCGATCGAAATCATTGCTGACGAGACCGTGAATTATCTGCTTTTCAAGAACGGAAACGTCGAGCGCGCGTTCATGGCCGCGGGCAATCAGGGCACGCTCGTCGATCGCGTTGCCAAGTTGTTCGCACGCGAAGGACGAAGCGGATCGAAGCTTCAGCGCTGGCCCGAGATGCCGACGCTCCCCGAGCAAGCTCCGCCCGCGCTTGTGCAAGCATACCGCGAGCTCGCTACGGGGCTCGTCCAACGTCTCATCGCGCAGGGAAAGGAAGGTGCGCCAGCGATCGCCGAGCAAGCGCGTCAGAATCTGCTCACCGAGCACGATTCTCTCGAAGGATTCTCGTTCAATGGGCGCCCGGCTCGCGACCCGGTAACGGAGACGGCGAAACTCACGAAGGCGATGGCGGCATGGATGAAAGAAGTCATTTGGGCTGCCGTCGATCACGATGTGCTTCCGCCGGAACAGCTGATCAAAGAGCTGACGTGGGATCGCCGGCACATGTTCCAGTCTGCCGGGCTGTACGATCAGCTTCCCTGGAGGGTATCCTAGATGGGGTGAGCGCGTCGGTCGCCGCCGGTCGACTTTATGTCGTCAGTACCCCCATCGGAAACTTGGGGGATTTTTCTTTTCGAGCGATCGACGTTTTGCGCGCGGCGTCGCTGATCCTCGCCGAGGACACGCGGCACTCGCGGACGCTGCTGAACCGGTACGAGATCCGAACGCCAGTCAGCTCGTATCACGAACACAATGAAGCGAAGACAACACCGGGATTGATCGAGCGTCTTCGGAGGGGCGACGATCTCGCGCTGATCTCCGATGCGGGAACGCCCTTGCTTTCCGATCCGGGATCGCGACTCGTTTCGGCTGCCATCGACGCGAGCATCATCGTCATTCCGATTCCCGGTGCCTCCGCCTTGTTGCCGGCGTTGATCGCGTCGGGAATCGACGCCGAGCGATTCACATTCTTTGGCTTTCTTCCGCGCAAGGGACGCGAGCGCGCGTCGACGCTCGCCGAGCTCGTATCGTTGCCACATACTGCCGTGTTGTATGAAGCGCCGACGAGGCTGGCCGAAACGCTCAGTGAACTGGAAGAGCACGGCGCGGGGCAAAAAAAGATCGCGGTGGCCCGCGAAATGACAAAGCAGTATGAAGAGGTGCGTCGGGGAACGGTGAGTACGCTCCGCGCGTACTACAAGGACACGCCTCCGAAAGGCGAATGCGTGATCGTGCTCGCAGGCGCCGATGTGTGTGCCGTGGATGAATCGGATGTGCGCGCACGTGCGCGCGCGCTCGCGGCCGAGGGCCGGAGCGCACGTGACGTGGTCGCTCAGCTGGTCGCGGAACTTGGCGTCCCTCGGAATAAGGCGTACGCGATTGTGGAAGAGGAGAAGCATGCGTAGAGGGCGGAGCAAAGAGCGCGGAGCGCAGAGCGTTGCGCGCAGAGCGAGAAGCATCGCTATCGGCGTTGGAGCTCTCGCGCTGAGCGGCGGTCTCCTTGCCGCCGCCGGACCGCGCTCTTCCCACAGCGCTCTACACTCTCGGCCACCGGCGCGTCTGACTATTGCGCGTCTCCAGTACGACGGCGGCGGAGACTGGTACGCGAATCCGTCGAGCCTTCCCAATCTGCTCGCCGCCATCCGGGAACGGACCTCGCTCGATGTCGGCAAGGTCGAGGCGCGGGTTCGGATCATGGACGACAAGCTCTGGGATTATCCCTTCCTTCACGTCACCGGTCACGGCAACATTCGCTTGAGTGACGAAGAGGTCGTGCGTCTGCGCGAGTATCTCATGCGCGGCGGCTTCCTGCACGTGAGCGATAATTACGGGATCGACTCGAGCTTCCGCCGGGAGATCAAGCGCGTCTTTCCCGACCGTGAGCTGGTCGACGTTCCGTTGTCGCATCCGATCTACCACATCGTCTACGACTTTCCGAAAGGTTTACCAAAGATTCACGAGCACGACGGTAAGCCGGCGCGCGGCTTCGGCATCTTCATTGGAGATCGTCTCGCGGTCTTCTACGATTGGTCGTGCGATCTGGGAAATGGCTGGGAAGACTACGAGGTCTATCACGACCCGCCGGCGCTGCATGAAGCGGCGCTGCGCATGGGCGTGAACCTGTTCGTCTACGCCGTAACGAGTCGACCGGTGCCATGACGCCACTCGAATTCGTCGAACGAGAACGCGCACGCCTCCGACGCCTGCACATCGTCGCGGGCGTGTCGCTTGCGCTCGCCGTCACTTTCGTCGTGTTGGCGCTCGGCGTGCTCCTGCTCGGCAATGCGCGCTGGATTGCCCTGCCGCGCTCCGCGCCGTTCGCGGTATGGCTGGTTGTCGGCGCGCTGGATATGTCGGTCATCGTCTGGAGCTGGCGACGGCTGCGCGGCGACGTGACTCGAACAGGCATGGCGGCGACGATCGAGCGCGAGCAAGCGCTGCGGGCCGGTGCCTTACGAGGCGCGCTCGAGGTGGCTGACCGTGGCGCGCTGGGACGTCACGCCGCGACGGAAATGTCGAACAGGCTCCGGGGCGCGGGACCGAATCTCGCGCCGACGTCGCGACGTTCCGCGCGCCGGCACGCGGGTCGCACCTTCGCTGCCGCCGCGATCAGTATCGCGCTCCTCGGCGGCTTGACACCGGTGTTCGGCGACGGTCTGCTCGCGCTGCTGCTTCCGGTCAAGGCATGGAACGGCACGCTCCTGCCGAAGTTGGAGTTCCGCAGTCTGCCCCGTGAAGTGATGCGCGGCGAGGAACTGAAGCTGGAAATCGTCGCGCCGCGCCGATCGCAGGTGACGTTGGCGCAGCGAACGACTGGTGAGGGATGGCGCACGACGTCGATCGCGGTGTCACCTGACGGTATTGCACGCACCGAGATCGGGGCGATGCGCGGCGCGCTCACGCTCGTCGTCTCCGACGGCCGCGCGTCGACGGACACCGCAGTCGTTAGGGTCACGGATCGGCCGTTTGTCGGCGCGATCTCGATGCACGCGACGTATCCCGAGTATCTCGGACGGGCACCCGAAGGACTTCCTGTCGGCGAGCCGGCGCGCGTGCCACAGGGCACAATCGTCGAGATCTCCGGCCGTGCGTCGACGGAACTGAAAGGCGTCCGTCTCGTGAACCCGAAGAATTCGATCGAGTTGCACCCCAACGGTCATGCCTTCAGCGGCCGCTTCACGGCGACGCAGACCGCCAAATGGAATTGGAGCGCCGTGGGTCCGTTCGGTCCGATCAGCGACGTGCCGCTCCCGCTCGAGCTCGAGGTCGTACCGGATTCGGCGCCGCGCGTCGAGCTCGTATCTCCGGCTGCCGACACCCTCGTTGCCGGCGGCGACCGCATTCCACTTCGCCTAACGGTGAGCGACGATCACGGCATCGCGCGCGTGGAACTGCAGAGCTGGAAGCAGGGCAATGGTGCGCAGCAGCCCATGCTCGTTCAGATGCTCTCGGGACCGCAATCCACGCTCTGGAACGGCTCGGCGATGCTCGATCTCGCTCCGCGTGAGCTTCAGCCCGGTGACGCGCTGCACGTGAAGGTTGTGGCAATCGACAACTCACCGTGGGCGCAGAAAGGCGAGAGCCGGGAGTTGCTCCTCAAGATTCCAACGATGGAGGAGCGCCGCGCCATGGCGCGCGATGCCGCCGACTCGGCGGTGCGTGAGGCGCAGGCGACGGCGACTGCGCAGCGCGCTCTCGAACAACGCACCGATGACGCCGCTCGTGATCGCGGCCAGCGGGCAAACGGTACGCGCAACGGCGACAACGCGTCCTCGTCGGAATCGAAGGCGAACGGCGGACAACAGGGCTCGATGAGCTATGAGGCGGCGGAGCAGGCGCGCGCCGTCGCGAAGGAACAACGCGCGCTCACCGACCGTGTGAAGAATCTCGAAGAGCAGGCGAAGAGTCTCGAGCAGCAGCTCAAACAGGCGGGCGCGCTGGATACCAGCTTGGCGCGCCAGCTCCGCGACGCGCAGGAATTGCTGCGTCAAGCGCTGACGCCCGAGCTGATGGAGCAAATGAAGAAGCTCGAGGACGCGGCGCAACAGCTCTCCGGCGATCAGGCTCGTCAGGCAATGAAGGATCTTGCCGCGATGCAACAACGATTGCGCGAGCAACTCGAGAAAAGTGCGGAAATGCTCAAGCGCGCCGCCTTCGAGGGCGCGATGCAGACCTTGAAGGACGAAGCGAAGGACATCGCCGATCGTGAACGGAAGCTTGCGGACAGCGCGAAGGCCAAGCGCGACAGCGCGAGCGAGGCGCAGCAAAACCAGGCGCGACAGCTCGCCGAGCGGTCGGACCGTTTCAGCGACGACGTGCGGAAGCTTCAGGAGCGGCTCGCGCGCGAGAAGGCAGATCCGGGCGCAAAGCGCGCTGACGAGGCGCGAAAGCACGGTGAAGCATCCGCCGAGAAAATGAAAGAGGCTGCTGGGGATCAGTCCGCTGCCAGCGAGCAACAAAACGGACGCGACTCGCTGAAAGCGTCGAGCGGCAAGCCTAACGAGCAGCGCTCGTCAGCGGCGCAGCAACGCCAGTCGGGGCAGAGCTCGCAGACGCAAGCGGGTGGTGATCAGCAGCGGGGACAGGGCCAAGCCAGCGCGCAGGCGCAGAATGGCAAGCAGTCCAGCGGTGCGCAGGGCCAGCGCCGGCAGCAGGGTCAATCCGGTCAGTCGGGTCAGCGCGGCCAATCCGGGCAGCAGGGTGGCGAGATGCAGGAGAGCGCGCGCGACGCCGCCAGCCAGATGGAGCAGGCAGCACAGGCGATGCAGGACGCGCGTGATGCGCAGGTTTCGGAGTGGAAGAAGGAGCTCACGGGCGATCTCGATCAAACGATTCAGGAGCTCTTGCAGATGGCGCGCGAAGAGTCGGCGATGGAGCAGAAGGCGCGCTCCGGCGATGGGAAGGCCGACGAGATGCGCGGCCAGCAGAGCGCGGTGAAGCAGGGCGTCGACGAAGCCGCGCAGCGCATGCAGAAAGCCGGGCAGAAGTCCTCGCTCCTCTCCGCTCGATCGCAACGCGCGATGGCCGAGGCGCAGCAAAAGGTGGGGCAGGCAACGCAGCAGATGACAGACCAGCGTGGCTCGTCGCAATCCGCGAGCTCGTTAGGTGAGGCCGCCGAATCACTCAACCGTGCGGCAGCGTCGCTCGCGCGCGACCGCGAACGCGTGAACACGGCGTCGTCCGCGTCCGGATTCGCCGAGATGCTGCAACAGCTGCAGGAGATGGCCAAGAAGCAAGGATCCATCAATGCCCAGGCGCAGGGGCTCATGCCGATGCCCGGTGGGCAGATGTCGAGTGAGATGCAAGCGACCGCGCGCGCGCTCGCGCGCCAGCAGCGAAGCGTGGCGCAGCAGCTCGACGAGATGGGCGAAGGCCCTGGCGGTGATCGTGCCGCTCAACTGGCGAAGGAAGCGCGGCAGCTGGCCGACGCGCTGGAGGGAGGCCGCATCGATGGAACGACGCTCGCGCGGCAACAGCAGCTCTTCCGACGATTGTTGGACGCCGGCCGCTCGCTCGAGAAAGACGAGCGTGAGGACAGCAACAAGCGGGAGGCAAAGGCCGCGAAGGGTGACGACGTGTTCGCGCCCACGAACACCGATGCGACAGGGAAGAACGCATCGAAGTTCCGCGAGCCGAACTGGAACGAGCTGCGAGGACTCACCGCGGACGAACGGCGGGCGATCCTCGATTACTTCAAGCGCATCAATGAACAGAAGCCGTAAAGCGTGGAGGGTGGAAAGCGGAGCGCTGAGCGTTATGCCACGTGTCTTCGCCTTGTGTTGCGTATTGATGGCTTGCGCTCCACTCTCTGCGCTCTACCCTCAGCGCAGCGAAGACTCCACGGCGTTCTACAAGGCGCTCGAGCTCGAGAGCGCGGGAAAGTACAAGGAGGCGGCGCCCCTCTTTCGAACAGCGCTGAGCACGTCGAGCGCCGTGAGCGCTTTGCTTGGCCTCGAACGCGTGTACGCCGAGCTCGGATGGAGCGACTCGTTGCTCGCTCCGCTCGATACGCTCATTCGACGCAATCCGCACGAGTCGGTGTATCGCAGCGTGCAGCTGCGCACGCTGCAATCACTCGGCCGCGAGGACGACCTTCACCTCGCGATCGATCGCTGGGTCAAGCAGGTGCCGGGCGATCCATCCCCGTACCGCGAATACGCGCGACTGTTGCTGCAGCGCGGACTCACCGCGTCCGCCGATAGCGTGATTCGTCAGGCACGAGAGGCGCTCGGTTCGACCAACGACCTGCAGCTCGAGATCGCGCAACTGCGCGCGGCGATGGGCCTGTGGGAGGAATCCGCGCAGGCGTGGCGATTGGCGCTCGCGCCATCGCCGTACCTCGAGCAAGCGGCCATCTACGCACTCATGCCGACGCCCGTGGGGACGCGGAATGGCGTTAGGCAGGTACTGCTCTCGTCACCCGTGGACGTGACGGCGCGACGTGCACTCGCCGGTCTGGAGATGGGCTGGGGCTCACCGACCGACGGCTGGCTCGCGCTGAAAGACCTTCCGCCGGACAGCGCGAGCGCGGCCGCATGGACGGACTTCGCCACGCGCGCCGAGGGCGAGGAACGCTGGCCGCTGGCGCGAGACGCGTTGGTCGCGGCACTACGATGGCGGCGCACACCCGAGGTCACCCTGCGCGCGGCCAACGCGGCGGTGCGATCGGCCGATCCCGGAACGGCGTTAGCGCTTCTGCCCGTCGATGCACCGATCGCCGACTCGGCGCGCGCGGCGCGCACGACCGTGCCGCTTCAGGCACGAGCGCTGGCGATGATCGGACGACCTGCAGCCGCCGAGCGGCTTGTCGAACGCTTCGATCGATGGTTCACACCCGGTATTCGAACCGCCCTCACCCGCGCGGTGGCACTCGGCTGGGTACGTTCCGGCGACATGGCCCGCGCGCGGGCCTCGCTCTCGACTGCGGGCACCGAAGGCGACTCGAGCGATGCGGCGGGTTGGCTCGCTCTGTATGAGGGCAACCTCCGCACGGCGCGCGTTCTCCTACGCACGAGTACGGAGACGACGCCCGAGCTGGCGAGCGCGCTCGCGATCATCGCACGCATCCACGCCGATAGCGCACCAGCGTTAGGCAAGGCGTTCCTGCTTCTCGCGCGAAACGACACCGTCGGCGCGGCGACGGCGTTCGCGGAGGCGGCGGAGCGGCAAGCCAGCGGTGACGCGACGTCGATTCTGCTCTCGACCGCCGCGCAGCTCCGTGCCGCGCTCAGGGACGACGCGCAGGCGATGGCGCTGTGGCGCCGTATCGTCGAGCAGCAGAGTAGTACACCGGAGGCACCGTCAGCGGAGCTCGAATGGGCGCGCGCGCTTCGACGGCACGGCGATTCAGCGGGCGCAGTGGGGCGATTGGAGCACCTCATTCTCACCTATCCGCAGAGCGCTCTCGTGCCGCAGGCACGCCGTGAGCTGGACTTGGCGCGGGCGAGCATTCCTGGGACAACATGATCAACTTCTCATTCACCCGGCGCGTCATCGTCGCGCTGCTTCTTTCCTTCGCTGCCGTGCCGGCGCTCGTCGCGCAGCGGCTGCTCGTTCCCATGGACGACTCCCAACAAGATCACCTCAAGGCCTACGGCATCGTCTACAACGTCCTCAAGGATGGTCTGAGTGGTGAGTGGTTGCTCAACTATCGCGGCGGGTCGTTCCTGATTCCCGACACCCCGGAGTTGCGCAAGCGCGCGGCCCTGGCCGGCGTGACGACCGAAGCGATCGACGACGCGCAGCTTGGCGGAATTCGGAGCGAGATCGCGAACAGCAATATGGAATCGGTGCCGCTCGAGAAGGCGCCGAAGATCGCCGTCTATTCGCCGCCCGAAGCGCTCCCGTGGGACGACGCGGTGACGTTGGCGCTCAAGTACGCGGGTATCGAGTACACGCGCATCTACGACGACGAGGTCGAGCACGGCGATCTCTCGAAGTACGAGTGGCTGCACCTGCACCATGAAGACTTCACGGGGCAGTTGAACAAGTTCTATCTGACGTACCGGGAAGCGCCGTGGTTTATCGAGTTGATGCAGCAGAATCTGACCGCGGCGAAACGTCTCGGCTTCGCCAACATCCCGGCGCTGAAGAAAGACGTGGCAGAGAAGATTCGGCAATTCGTCGAGCGGGGCGGTTTTCTATTCGCGATGTGCGGGGCCACCGAGACGCTCGAGCTGGCGATCGCGGGCCACGACGTCGATTTAGCGTCTGCTTATATCGACGGCACGCCGATGGACGATGACGCCGATCGCAAGATGGACTGGAAGCGCAGCTTCGCGTTCCGCGATGCCCATCTCGAGCACTCGCCGTTCGTGAACTCGATGAGCGACATCGACGGTCATCAGGTGAACGTGCCGGGCCGACGCCAGCCCCTCGGCACCTTCACGCTCTTCAACTTTTCGGCGAAATTCGATCCGGTGCCTTCGATGCTCGTCCAGAATCATCGCTCCGTGGTCAGCGACTTCTACGGCGTGACGACGAGCTTCAATCGCTCCGTGCTCAAGCCCGGCGACGTCATCCTCGCCGAGGAGCCGGGTGCGCCGTGGGTCAAATACCTCCATGGCGACTACGGAAAGGGCACGTGGACGTACTATGGTGGTCACGACCCGGAGGACCCCCAGCATGCCATCGGCAATGCGCCGACGGATCTGTCGCTGCACAAGAATTCCCCGGGGTACCGGTTGATTCTGAACAACGTGCTGTTCCCGGCCGCGAAGAAGAAGCCCTTGAAGACTTGACCAGGCCCGCAGTGATTCAGTAGGACGGTAAAGGTCCCGCTTACGGTGCTTCTTCGGTATATTGCGCCGTGGCAACTGACCGCCTCTCGCCCAAGGCCGCCCTCGCAATCAAAGCCGCGATCCGACTCGCCCAGGGTCGCGAGGTTTGCTTCGTTTGCGCAGTTGATGAGGATGGGGTGGTGCAGTCCGCGCGCGTTGCCGCGCGGGGGGACGTCGGGAAGGTCCTCGCCCTGCCGGGGTTCGCGCAGCGTGGCGAGATGCTCATCCACAACCATCCATCCGGCGTCCTCGAGCCATCCAATCAGGACCTCGAGATCGCCGCGCGTATCCACGACGACGGAATCGGCTTCGGGATCGTCGACAACTTCGCGACCGAGCTTTATGTCGTCGTCGAAGTCCCGCGTGCGAAAAAAGAGACGCTCCTCGACGAGAGCGCGATCGACCGCGATCTTGGCCGCGACGGGCCGATCGCGGTACACCTAACGAGGTACGAAGACCGAACCAGCCAACGCGAGATGGCGGTCGAGGTTGCACGGCTCTTCAACGGCGGCGGCGTTGGACTGCTGGAGGCTGGCACCGGCGTCGGGAAGTCGCTCGGATATCTGGTGCCCGCGCTGCGCTGGGCAGCAGCCAACGGCCAGCGCACCATTGTCTCGACGAACACGATCAACCTGCAGGAGCAACTCGTCGGAAAAGATCTACCTTTTCTGGCGGAGGCGCTCTCTGACCAACGCGTTCGTTTCGCCCTTCTCAAGGGCTGGCGCAATTACCTCTGCTTGCAGCGGCTCGAGCAGGCGCGCGCATCGGCAGGCAGCCTGCTCGACGACGGACAGCGCGACGAATTGCAATCGATCGCCGACTGGGCCGAGCGTACGAGCGACGGCTCACTGAGTGATCTTCCGACGCCACCGCGATCCGAGCTCTGGGACGAAGTCGCGGCCGAACCGGATCTCTGCCTGCGACTCAAATGCCCGCTGTACGACAAGTGCTTCCTCTACAAGGCCCGTCGCGCGGCGGCACAGGCCGATGTGATCGTCGTCAATCATCATCTGCTCATGTCCGATGTCGCCGTCCGGCGGGCGTCGAACAATTGGGAAGAGGCGGCGGTACTGCCGGCGTACTCGCGTCTCGTCGTCGACGAGGGGCATCATCTCGAGGACGCAGCCGCGGCGCACCTTGGCATGACCGCGACACGACGCTCACTTCAGCGTTTGTTCAATCGCCTCGAGCGTCGCGGCCGCGGACTGCTCCCCGCGCTCGTCGGTCGCCTTTCGGCGAGCGACGACCTGCTCAGCACCGCGAGCCTCGACCTCGTCCATGCGCGTCTCGAGCCCGCTGTCGGCGCGGTACGCGACAAGAGCTCGATCGTTTTCGATCTGCTGGAAGTGTTGCTGAGCGAGTCGGGTCAGCCGGTGTTGCGACTTACCGACCGCTTCAAGAATGATCGGATCTGGGACGCTGGCTTGCGCCGCGCTCTCGACGACACGCTTGGCGAGATCCAGCTCCTGCATCAAGGTCTGGCGCTCGTTCGAGAGCGTATCGAAGGCAGCACGCGTCTCGACGAGCAGCTCGCGCCGCTGATGAACGAGCTGCGCGCGGTGATTCGACGTCTCCAGCTCGCGGGTGACGCATTGCTCCAGGCGCTCGACCCCCCGCCTGGTGACGCTACCGTGAGATGGATCGAAGCAAAGGGAAGGGAACGTTCCGCCTCCGTCACGAGTGTGCCGCTCGACCTCGCGCCGGTGCTACGTGAGGATTTGTTCAAGCGCAACGTTACCACCATCGTGACGAGCGCCACGCTCACCGCCAATGCAAGCGCGCGGAACGCCTTACGAGACGTCGCGAGTGCGCCTGCCGCCGACTTCAGATTCCTCGCAAGCCGCCTCGGTCTTACCGAACCTGACGTTTCGCTCCGGACGGGTCTCTATCCTTCGCCCTTTCGCTACCGGGAGCAGGCGCTACTCGCTATCGCGACGGACGTGCCCGCGCCTAACGTGGACGCGTCCGGTCACCAGCTGGCGGCCGCGCGACTCGCCCTGGATCTTGCCGCTGCGGCCGATGGAGGAATGTTCGTGCTCTTCACCAGCCATCGTGACGTTCGTGCGATGGCCTCGGAGCTGCGTGCGCGAGGCGCGGATCGTCGCTGGCCACTCCTCGTCCACGGCGAGGAACCGCGCGACGCCCTTCTTGCCCGCTTTCGTGAATCGGGTCGCGCGGTGCTCCTCGGAACGGCATCGTTTTGGGAGGGCGTCGACGTCCCTGGCGACGCGCTGCGCGCGCTGATGTTGGCGAAGCTACCGTTCCGCGTCCCAACCGAGCCGGTGACGGCCGCACACTGCGAAGCGATCACAGCGCGCGGAGGCGATGCGTTCGTCGACTACATGCTGCCCCACGCAGCGCTGCGATTGAAGCAGGGATTCGGGCGATTGATTCGCAGCGGAACAGACCGGGGCGTCGTAGTCATCGCGGATCCACGCATCGTGACGAAGACATACGGGCGTGGGTTGTTGGAAGGATTGCCAGGCGCTCGCCGCAAGATCGGCCCGTGGCGCGAGGTTGTTGAGGATGTCAGAGCGTTTTTCAGTGCGTCCTGTCTTCCTGAGCGGAGCGAAGGATCTACTGTCCCTTGTTAGAGTGACGCCACGCGACTCAAAAGCATGCCAACACAACCCTCCAAAATCGTTTGCATCGGCCGGAACTACACCGAGCACGCGAAAGAACTCGGCCACGAGATTCCCAAAGAGCCGCTGTTCTTTCTCAAGCCGCCGTCGAGCATCATCGCATCCGGTGAGACGATCGAGCTACCCAAGCAATCGACGCAGGTCGAGCACGAAGGCGAGATCGGTCTCATCATCGGCAAGCGAATGCGGCACGCTTCGTCGCGCGACGCCAAGACGGCGATTCGCGGCATCGTCGCCTTGAATGACGTCACCGCGCGCGATCTTCAGCGCGTCGACTCACAGTGGACGCGCGCAAAGGGCTTCGACACGTTCTGCCCAATCGGTGAGGTTGGTGCCGTTCCAAACGATTTGTCGTCACTCACAGTAGTTACAAGAGTGAATGGCGTGGAGCGCCAGCGCGGGTCGGCGTCGGAAATGCTCTTCTCGATTCCTGACGTGCTCGCCTACGTTTCGAACGTCATGACACTCGAACCCGGCGATGTCGTCGCGACCGGCACTCCATCTGGCGTCGGGATCCTGAAGGATGGCGACGAAGTAGAAGTCGAGATCGTTGGGGTGAGTCGGGTGCGTAATCCAGTGAAGGCGGGAGGCTAGTGCCGAAACACGCCGAGCGATTCAAGACACTGCCCGAATACCCGCTGGCCACCATTCCACAGCGCAAGCGCCAGCTGCTCGAACGTGGGCTCGACGTCATCGATCTCGGTGCTGGTGATGCCGATCTCGCGCCACCGGCGGCCGCCGTCGAGGCACTCACCAACGCGACGAAGAATCCGCTGATGAGCCGCTATGGCTTCGGGCTTGGCTACGTGCCATTTCGCGACGAAATCGCTGCCTGGACAGAAAAGCGATTCGGCTTCCGCCCTGATCCGCTGAAGGAGATCGTCCCGCTGATCGGATCGAAGGAGGGCATTTCACACCTCGCGCTCGCCTACGCCGAGCCGGGCACCTACACGATTATTCCCGAGCCAGGCTACAACGCGTACCAGGGCGGAACACTATTCGCCGGCGCAAAACCGTACCGGTACCCATTACGCCCTCGCACAGAATTCTTAGTCGATCTGAACGAGATTCCGCGTGACATACTGCAGAAGACGCGGATTCTGTATTTGAACTACCCGAACAACCCAACGGCGGCGATCGCGCCGGTCGAGTACCTCGAGCGCGTCGTTGCGCGGTGCCGCGAGCTGGACATTCTGCTGGTCTACGACAACGCATATTCGGAGCTGGCGTACGACGGCTACGTACCGCCCAGCATCTTTCAGATCGATGGGGCGCGTGAGATCGCGATCGAGTTCCACTCGCTCTCGAAGACCTACAACATGACTGGGTGGCGGTGCGGGTGGGCGGTCGCAAACCCCGAGATCTGTGCGACGCTTGCGAAGGTCAAATCTTTCGTTGATACTGGCCAATTCATGGCGGTACAGGCCGCCGGAGTGGCAGCCCTACGGAGCTGGGCGGATTTCGTCCCAGGAAATGTCGCGGCATTCAAGGAGCGCCGCGACGCCGCGGTACGAGCTTTCCGGGATGCCGGATTTGGGTGTGACGTTCCGAAGGCTGCGATGTATCTTTGGCTACGATTACCAGAGGATGTCCCGAGCGGACTCTTCGCTGAGCGACTTTTGGAGGACGAAGGGGTAGTCATCATGCCCGGATCTGCATTTGGGGCGGGCGGAGAAGGCTTCTTTCGCGTATCCTTCATTACAGCGCCGCATCGCATTGCCGAAGCGGCGCGTCGCGCAGGAAGAGTGTTGGCCAATCTGATGGCGGAGGTTGCGTGAAGCCACAGCGCGAGAGGCTGAATCTGACGATGAACAAGAAGCAGCGCGGCAGTTCCCTGCTGCTCTCGGTTGCCGTTCACGTCCTGATCATCTTCGCCCTCGCCGCCATCACCTTCCGATATCCTCTCGGGCAGCTCATCGGTCTCCCGAAAGATCGTGACCGCACAACCGAGCGGCTCCAGTACATGGTGTTGCCGCGCGGTGAACAGTTTGGCAACGGCTCGCGTTCCGCTACCACGCCTCCGGCGAAGGGACGTCCGGCGCCTCTTCAGGCCCCAGCATTCATACCGACCACAATTCCACCAGCTCCTGCCAAGGATTCGACCTCCGGTGCGGTCTCCGGTAAGGCAGGCGGCAGCGGTGGAGCGCCAGCTGGGATTGCTACCGGCGTGGAGCCAGCCGCGCCGGATCCACGCATTCCGCTCGCGCCTGGTCCGTTCGTACCTACGCAGCGCACCGCCGCGGAAAAAGTGGATTCGGTTGTGATGGCTGCCTTCGGCGTCTATTTCGACTCAGCGCAGTACGCAGCGGATCATCCCGGGCGTCAACCAGGCGACTGGACGAAGACAACCGCCGATGGTCAGAAGTGGGGCTGGGATCCCACGGGTATTCGCCTCGGCAAGTTCACGATACCTAACGCGATTCTCGCCGCGCTCCCGCTCAATATCGGCAGCGGTCAGTCGCCGATCGAAGCGCGAAGCCGGGCGTTCATGTACAACGACATTCGCCTCCACGCCCAGCAGTCCATCAGTGAGGACGAGTTCCGCGATGCCGTGCGCCGCATTCGCGAGCGCAAAGAGAAAGAGCGTCGCGAGAAGGACAAGGACAAGACAGTCGCCGCGGACGGAAAGGGCAGCGATCGCTAACTGATCGGCTGCTGTGGCTCCTCGTCGATGAATGTCGGCGGCGGCTCCTCTTCGTAGAACGGCCTGAACACACCGCACACCACGCCGAGCACCGCGAAGTCGGACCTTGGTCCAACTTCGATCGCGCGTTCCGAGGCGTTCGCGGGTTCGAGGACGATTGTCGCGCCGCGATGCGTCAACGTTTTCACTGTCGCTTCTTCACCGATGCGCGCGGCGACCATGTCGCCGTCCTTCGCGCGCGCCGACGGTGACACCATCACGAAATCCCCGTCGAGAATTCCGCGACCGATCATGCTATCGCCTTTGATCTTCACGAAGAAAACATCTTCGCTCGGGACGAAACGACGATCGATCGTTATGAAATACTTACGATGCTCCGGCAAGAGTGACGGTTCTCCCGCGTGCACTCTGCCATAGTACGGAACGGGCTGTGTGTGACCAGCGGCGGCGAAGCCGAGTAGGCGCACGCCGCGCGAGCGCGATTCATCGCGCTGGATATAGCCTTTGCTCTCGAGCGCGTGCAACAAGTCTGAAACTGTCTTTGTTGACTTGATGCGAAAGCGCTTCGCGATTTCGCGAATGCTCGGCTGATAAGTGTTCTCAGCGAGAAAGTCTATCATGTAGTGATAGACGCGCTTCTCGAGCTGGGTGAGTGGCTCCGTCATGAGCCCCGCTCTTGAATGAAAGGGTGGTTCCCCAAGCGGCGGGAAGCGTTACACGGCACGTGCGGCGTGACAATGTAGCGACCGCTTCGCGAGGGTCAAAGCGCGATTCTCCTCGTTACGCGAGAAAATGTTTTTTACCGCGTCGACAAAAATTCTTTTCTTTTATGTGCGCAAAAATTTTACCGCATCATCGATGCGCGCGAGCGCACGATCACGCCCAAGCAATGCAAGTACCTCGAAGATCCCGGCACTCACGCTCAATCCAGTAAGTGCGACACGCAGCGGCTGAAACAACTTCCCCGCCCCCACACCGCGTCTTTCCGCCTGCCTGCGCAATGCATCCTCCATCTGAGGAGGCTCCCATGCATCGACCGATGCGAGAGTGTCGCGTACACTCGACAACAATTCAACTGTCGCGCCACGATCCTTCCATTGGGTCGCGATGGCGTCCGGATCGTAGCTCACCTGCTCGGCGAGGTACGGAATTGCCTGACGGACGATGTCGTCGATCGTGCGCGAGCGCACTTTCAGCAGATCGATCAGAGAAAGCAGCCACTCGCGCTCTGGATCCAGTCGATCACGCGTGGCGAGTCCCGCGTCGATGAGCGCGCTCGCCACGATCGGCTCGAGTACGTCACTCGCGAGCAGGCTCAGATGCTGGCCGTTCATCCACTCGAGCTTCTTGAGATCGAAAATGGCTGCCTTCTTCGAGAGTCCCTCTGTGGAGAACAGCTCGATCATCTGCGGAACCGTCATGACCTCGATATCGTTCCCTGGCGACCAGCCGAGCAGGCCAAGGAAGTTCACCATTGCCTGCGGCAGGATCCCGATGTGCCGATAGTCACCAACCGCGGTCGCGCCGTGTCGTTTGCTGAGCTTCTTTCCGTCGAGACCGTGGATCATTGGCAGATGCGCGAAGCGCGGCAGCGCCGCGCCCAGCGCCTCGTACAACATGATCTGTTTGGGCGTGTTCGAGATGTGATCGTCGCCGCGCATAACGAGCGTGATGCGCATGGCGATGTCGTCCGACACGACGGCCATGTTGTAGATCGGCGTCCCGTCGGAGCGGAGAATGATGAAGTCCTCGATGTCCTTGTTCGGGAAAGTGATCACGCCGTGCACGACATCGTCCCACGACGTCTCGCCCTCGGGAACACGGAAGCGCACCACAGATGAGATCCCCGCGGCGACGCGCCGCGTGACCTCGTCGGCGGGCAACCGATCACACCGTCGATCGTACTTGAACGCCTCTCCGCTCGCCTCGGCTTCACGACGGCGCGCATCGATTTCGTCAGATGTACAGAAGCAACGATAGGCTGCGGCCCGGTCGAGCAACAATTGCGCGTCGGCTCGATGTTGGGCGAGGTTGGCGCCCTGGTACACGACCTCCTCGTCCCAATCCAGGCCAAGCCATCGCAATCCCTCGAAGATGCTGCGCGTGCTCTCCTCGGTGCTGCGCGCCCGGTCCGTGTCCTCGACGCGAAGCAGGAATTGACCACCGTAGTGCTTCGCGAACAGCCAGTTGAATAGCGCTGTGCGCGCTACGCCAACGTGCAGATAGCCGGTAGGCGAAGGGGCGAATCGGAGCCGGTGCATGAGGGGAAGCTATCGGCGGGAGCCAGGCCCTTGCGAGAAGCCCCCGCGCGTCAGCGCGGGGGCTTCACGGAGAGGGAGGGATTCGAACCCTCGATACAGGTTTAACCCCGTATAACGGTTTAGCAAACCGCCGCCTTCAGCCTCTCGGCCACCTCTCCCGTTCGTGATCTTTCAGTCACCGGGACCGCGCAATCTAATCCTTATCACGAGGGCAGAGCAACGGTGAAGCGAAACCACGCGCCTCGGTTGTCCTTGCCGCGCAGACGTTTGCGAGGTCTCCAGTCGTTACGATTGGCCGGCGCGGTGAGTCCTGCTAGCGATGATACGCGACCCCGTGGCCGATCTGCCTCCGCCCACGCTCGCGCCATTCGCATTGCCGAGCGAGGGGCGCGCGATTCCAACGCTCGACGGCGCTCTCGCGGCGGCCCTCGAGCGCGTCACGGGCTTGGCGTCTACCGTGCTTCGCGTACCAACGGCGTTCGTCGCCCTGCTGGGAAGCGATCGACGCTGCTTCGCCGGCGGACCCGCGATCCCGCGCTGGCTCTCCCACGATCCAGGCACGCTTTTCCGCTCGGGACTGTCCGGGCGCATTCTGATGTCCGAGAAGCCCACCGCGATTCGCGACGCGCGCGGCGACGAGTCGCCCGGCGTCGCCACTACCGCGCGCGACTTCGGCGTTGCGGGTTTTCTCGGAATGCGGCTCGTTTCGGCCGATGGTGAGGCGACCGCGATTTTCTGCGCGGTCGACGTCGAGCCTCGTGACTGGACCGCCGAAGAGATTCGACTCTTCCGAGAGATCGCTATCTCCGCTCTCACGGAAATCGAGCTGCAGCGCCGGACAGCGGAGGCGGAGCGCATCGAACAGCAGCTGCGTCACGATGCGCTGCACGACCGTCTCACCGGACTTCCAAACCGCGCATTCTTCGTGGAGCGCGTCCGAATTGCCGTCGAGCGCGCGCGGCGCAATCTCGACGAGTGCTTCGGAGTCCTGTTCCTCGATCTCGACAACTTCAAGGCGATCAACGACAGCTTCGGCCACGTCGCCGGCGACGAGCTCCTGCTCGAAGTCTCCCGGCGCTTCACCGGTTGTCTGCGCTCGCTCGACATGATCGCGCGTCTCGGCGGCGATGAATTCGCACTGCTCCTCGAGAACATTCGTGAGCCGAGCGACGCGGCTCGCGTCGCCGAGCGCCTGCAGGCGTCACTGCATGCGCCGATCAAGGTCGGCGAAGACGAAGCCTATGCTTCGGTGAGCCTTGGTATAGCGGTACATAGCAACGCGGACGATCATCCCCAGCATCTGCTGCGCAGTGCCGATCTGGCGCTCTACCGCGCGAAAGAGCAGGGACGGGCGCGATTCCAGGTATTCGATCCGCGCATGCACGAAGAGGCGGTCCGGCGTCTTCGTCTCGAGACGGATCTCCGGCGCGCGCTCGAGCGGAATCAGTTTCGGCTGCACTATCAGCCCGTGGTTTCCCTGAAGAGTGGGCGCATCGTCGCGGTCGAAGCGCTACTCCGTTGGGAACACCCGGAACGAGGCCTCGTGCCGCCGGCGGAATTCGTACATGTCGCCGAGGAGACAGGACTCATCTCCGACGTCAGTCGCTGGGTGCTCGAGCAGGCATGCCGACAGTGCCAGATGTGGCGGCGTGAGCACGGCGACGATGCGCCCGAGTCGGTGTGGGTAAATGTCTCCGTTCGTCAGCTGGCGGAGGGTGGCCTCGCGCGGCAAGTGGAGGAGGTGCTCCAATCACTCCGCTTCGACCCGAAGCGATTGACGCTCGAAGTGACGGAGAATCTTCTCGTCGAGAACATCGACATGGCGCGACGAACGCTGGCCGAGCTCCAGGCGCTCGGCGTGCGCATCTTCATGGATGATTTCGGCAGCGGGCATTCGTCGTTAGGCTTTCTCGACCGCTTGGCAATCGACGGGATCAAGATCGACCGCGCGTTCATTGGCCATCTCGACGCGGGTGAACGCCCCCTGCAGCTCGTCAGAACCATCATCGGTCTCGTGCGCGGTCTCGGTTTCACACCCATCGCCGAGGGCGTCGAAACCGAAGATCAATTGCGCTTGTTGCGCGACATGGGATGTGAGTTCGCACAGGGCTTTCATTTCTCGAAGGCCGTACCGCCTGAAGGAATCGCCAAGCTGCTCAAGGTGCGCGTGCGCTGGTAGCGCAGACCGCCTATGGCTGACGAATCGAAGGGCCGAATCCTGATCGTGGACGATGATGACCAAGTGCGCTTGGGCCATCAGCGGCTGCTCGAGCGCGCGGGGTATGATGTCCGAACGTCACGCTCGCCGTTCGAGGGACTCGAGCTGGCGCGCGACTGGCCGCCGGATGTCGTCCTCCTCGATCTCGTGATGCCGACCGTCAGCGGCTTCGAAGCCGTCAAGGTGTTCCGGAAGAAGCCGACCACAAAGGACGCGCTCCTGGTCGCCTTCAGCGGCATGATCGCGGAAGAGGAAGTCGAGCGCTTCCGCCGTATTGGATTCGACGAAGTGCTACCGAAGCCGGTACGCGCGGAGGATCTCGCGGCACGGATCGGCGGATTCATCGCCCGCCGCCGCATGAACACGAAAGCCTGATCGCGGCGCGTCCCGCATGACGGCAGTTAAGTAACTGCTCATGCTGCGCTCGTGCGCGTAGTCCACATGGCGGGCGGCACAAGCAGGATCGGCAACGCGATGCGCCGGGTGACGTCGCGCGATATCGAACCGATACGGCTCACGTCATCCAGGCCAACGCCACGCGTGCCGAGCACGACGATGTCGAACTCGTGATCTCTCGCGTAGCCAGCGACGGCGGCTGCGACATCGCGGCTTCTCACGACGGCGCTGTTGATGGCGACACCGGCCCATGTCCCGGCGTCTCTTCGAAGGCGACCCAACGTGTCGTCCAACGCATGGATCGGCGATGAGCCACCTGGATCGCTCGCCTGATCGACGTAGATCGCCGTCAGATTCACCGCTTCGGTCAGTGTTGTCCCCTCGGGTACGACGGCTCCGCGGAGCGCCGATGCCCACGACAGCGCGACCGTCAGAGCGCCGCGCGAGTTGTCCGAGAGATCGACGGGAACGAGCACTCGCTCGAGCGGCAATCGCATCGGTCCCGAAAGGATCAGGCATGGAGCCCAAGAGCTCGTGACGATTTGCAGCGCAGTGTCACCCATCGGGCGATTGGCTTCGGCTCGGTCGCGATGGCGGCCGAGCACGATCACATCGGCACGGATCCAGTCTGCCAAGGAGTGAATCACACGCGCCGGCTCACCCACGCCGAGATGTACCGTGATCTCATCGATGTGCAGTCCGGCGCGCTCTACGAGTCCACGAATGATGCGTTCCCGCTCGGCTCGCGGCGACTGGCTTCCGTTGCCGGCGCCGAAGGGCGCGCTATGGATGACGTGGAGCCTGGCATTCGCCGCGGCCGCGAGCTCGCCCGCGCCATGCAGGATGGTGATCGACTGCTCGTCTACGTCGATCGCGGCGAGCACGACTCTGAGGTGAAGCAACTGCATGGCGTTGGCGGCGCGTACTGCTCGAGGCTGTGCCGATCGTGATACTGCTCGCGGGTGAGATTAGGGCAGTGCGTCGCCGAGCCACATGGGGCCTTGGTCCAAGCCGAACCGGTCCGCTCTCTATTCACTTTCGGAGCTGGATGGCAACTATGACAGAGAGTCGCTTCCGATTACGGCCTCGTTCGGCTAATCGTTACTCGCGTCCTCGGACCGGCCGTTGCTTCATGTCGCGACCCGGAAATGGGCTTCGAGCGTGTCCTCGAGGTCGAACGGCGACATCGTACCTTGAGCGATGTTGTTCCAGACGATCTCGCGACAGGGTGCGATGCGCTCCGCGGTTCCGCTGCGAAAGATCATCCGACCTACTGTCTGGCCGTCCAATCCCGCTACCTCGAACGTGACGGTCCAGTGCCGGCGTTCCTCGTCGGTGTAGTTCTGCTTTGTCATGAGAAGAAAAGTAAAGTGGCGGCGCAGTGGATGCCCGCGCCGTCCTCTCCGCGTCGCGCGTTCGTGATTTCCGTCACGTTGCGCACCGTGTAAAAGATTCCTGAATGCGCTTGTTATTTCGCTTTTGTTGCGTATGCTCGAACCCTAACGATGCGACGCAGCGACCGTGGAGTCCCGAACGCGAGTGGTTCACCTCGACGGCGAGCTTTGGACAGTCCACGAGCAGCTCGCGCCGCCGGACTGGGTGCCGACCCTTATGTTCAAGACGGATGTTCGGGCCCGGCGCGTCCGCGCATATCCCGACGCGTGGTACGAGCTCACTGAGCGCGAACTGACCGATCTCGCGTGGGGCCGCCGTTAGGCAGGGAAGGTCTGCGCTAGCGCGACCGACTCAATGCGGAGAGCTCCTGGTCGGTCATTTCGCGCCAGTTGGCGGGATAGTCACGCACGCGGCGCGCGACCTTGTCGTATTCAAAGACGAGCGCGGGCCCAACGATCGCCTTCGGTATCACCTCTCGCGCCGCGCACTACGCAGGCGTCAGACGTGGCGCAGCGCCACTTCCTGGCGTGAAGCGAGCGGAGGGCCGGGGCCTCGAACTACTCGATTTCGCTTCGTGCTTCAAAAGCTGCTCAGGGCGGCGACGACAGCAACGGCTGCAGCGACGACGAGAGCCGCAAGGACGACGGCGGTAACTCCGCCGGCGGCGAGCGCAGTCCGTCCCGCGCTGACTTGTTGCCGCGCGACGCTATGGACGTCCCCCACCGCAAACGCGACGCGCTGGCCGGTCGAGCGGTTAAGGCCGACGATGCTATCGCCGACAACGTGCGGTGCTGTAATCTCGATGTCGGCGCCGGACGTCAGAGTCAGACGGACCGGCTTGGTCGAATCTGCCGCCGCTAATGCGACGGCGCTGGAGCTGGGGCCGGATTGCACCTGCCATGTGTGGCACGCTGCCACCGTTAGGCACATCGAGGCGAAAAATGGGCGGAGGCGCATGGCGCCTAACATAGCGAGCTCGGGCTGTCCCGCTAGGGCGAGGCGGGTTTCGCGTTGCGGCTTCTGCGGCACCCAACCCTGGCCTGTGAAATTAGGGCGATTCGCGGAGAGGCCGGGATAGCTCTCGAGCGGTTGACTCGCCGCCAAGGAATCATCAGCCATCTGCCTCGGTGACCGAACACGGAAAACTGCGGCACCAATGCAGGAAGCCACCTCGTTAGGCGCAATGAACCGAGACAGCCCTCTCTCGAAGAATCATCACAGCGACCACGGGCCACGAAACGTGCTTCGCGTCGAGACCTCGCGGTCGATTCCCTCGGCCGGGGAAAAGCGCGTAAGTCGTTGTAGCGTAAAGCGAGCGGAGGGCCGGGGACTCGAACCCCGAAGCGCTTGCGCGCGGCAGTTTTCAAGACTGCTGCCTTACCAATTAGGTCTAGCCCTCCGGCCCGAAAGATCATTGTCCCCACCAGCCGGCGCAACGCCGAGCCCAGCGCTCACGCGGACGACTGTTCAGCCCTGCTACACTTCCTTCGGTACTCGTCCGGAGCACTCGTGAGCGACATCCTCGGCATTCACCACGTTACCGCGATCGCCAGCGATCCGCAGCGCAACGTCGACTTCTATTCGGGGCTGCTCGGCCTGCGGCTCGTCAAGCGCACGGTCAATTTCGACGATCCGCAGACCTATCACCTCTACTACGGCGACGAAGTCGGTACGCCGGGCAGCATCATGACGTTCTTTCCCTGGCCCGGCGCGCGACGCGGCCGCATCGGCGCGGGACAGGTCGCGGTCACCTCCTTTTCGGTACTGCCCAGTGCAATTGGTTTCTGGGTCGAGCGACTCGTTAGGCATGGCGTCGCTCACAAGAGCCCGACGCGACGCGGCGACGGCGCCAACGTCGAACAGGTGATCTCACTGGCCGATCCGGACGGATTGCTGCTCGAGATCGTGGGTCATCCGGCAGCCGAGTCACGTCCCGCATGGGCCGACGCGCCGGGAATACCTCGCGAGCATGCGATCCATGGCTTTCACTCGGTCACGCTCTGGTTAGGCGATGCAACGCGCAGCGAGCGCGTTCTCGTCGACACGCTGGGCTTTCGCGCGGTGCGGGACGATGGATCGACGCGCCGCTTCGCGGCCGGTGACGGGGGACCTGGGGCCATCGTCGACGTGCGCACCGTCGGTGACTTCACTCGCGGGGCAGGAGGGGCCGGCACCGTGCACCACGTCGCGTTCCGCGTGCCTAACGACGAGACGCAGCTCACGGTCAGAAGCGTCGTGACCGATGCCGGCCTTCATCCAACGCCCGTCATCGACCGCAACTACTTCCACTCGGTCTACTTTCGCGAGCCAGGTGGGGTTCTGTTCGAGGTGGCGACCGATCCGCCGGGCTTCGCGATCGACGAGCCTGTCGAGCACCTTGGTGAGCAGCTCAAGTTGCCCGCTCAGTATGAGCCCCACCGCGCCGAGATCGAGGCGATCCTGCCGCCGATTCATCTCGCCGTATCGCCGGCCTCCGCGTCCCTGTTTGCGACGACGACGGGCCCCGAGGACGTGAGCGGTGACGCGCTCGGATTCGTCCACCGGTACATTCCGCCTAACGCGGGCGCCGAACTGGCGGGCGGGACGACCCTCTTGCTCCTGCACGGGACCGGTGGTGACGAGGATGATCTGCTTCCGGTTGGCCGAGAGCTTCTTCCGGGTGCGGGCATGCTGAGTCCGCGAGGGAAGGTCCTCGAGCGTGGCGCGCCGCGCTTCTTCCGTCGGCTCGCCGAGGGCGTATTCGATCAGGAAGATCTCGCACACCGCACGCAGGAACTGGCTGAGTTCATCCAGGCGGCGGCACGCACGTATAACCTCGAGCGCGACGGCATCGTCGCGGTCGGCTTCTCGAATGGCGCGAACATCGCCGCGAGCCTGCTCCTGCGACACGCCGGGTTGCTGCGCGGTGCGGTGCTCTTCAGCCCGATGGTCCCATTCGAGCCAGCCGCGCTACCGCGCCTCGATGGAACGTCTGTCTTCATCGGCGCAGGACGTGCCGATCCGATCGCCCCGGCGGCGCAAGCCGAGCGTCTCGCGACGCTCTTGCGCGACGCGGGTGCCGACGTGACGTTGCACTGGGAGCCGGACGGACACGCCTTGACGCGGCCCGAGCTCGCCGCCGCTCGCGATTGGATGGCGAGGTGCCTAACGGTGGCCGAAAGGCGCGACTGACCAGAGACGCGACTGGCTAACGGGCCCTGCCAAGAACCCAGTTGTGCGATTTAGTGACGCAGTCGTCGGTTGCGCGGTCTCAAGGTAGCGCCGTTCGATGCTGTGCGGTCTCCTCCCCGGTTGCCTCGTCGTCGATGATCCCGTGGGGTATGTTCATGCTGGTGTGTCTCAATTCAGCATGCCGCACACACTGACGCGATTGCTCCCGACGCCCATCCGTCGCATCGAGCCCGCGCTCCGCGCGAGCTGGCTTCGCCTTCTGCTGAGAGTTCTTGGCCGCGAGGGTGGCCCGCTTCCGGACTGGAGCCGTGGTCCCTACAACCTGCTCTTCATTCGGCACGACAAGCTCGGCGACATGATCATGTGTTCTGGTGTGCTGCGGGAAATCGTCCGCGCGCATCCCGGCATCAGAATCGATGTGTTGACGACGCCCGCGAACGCTCCGGCACTCGAGCATCTTCCCTTTGTGCGCGACGTGATCCTGCACGAACGCGGAAAGGGTCAGAGCCTCCTGTCACTCGCGCGGCGCCTCGAGCAGAGCCGCTACGACGTGGTGATCGACGGACTCGTTTGGCGGCCGTCGGTGAGCTCGTACACGTCCAAGCTCATGCTGGCGTCGCGTGCTCGATGGCGCGTTGGGAGCGCCGGTCGGCCGAATGACTTCATGTACAACGTTCCGCTCACGCCGCCGGCCCATCGTTGGGCGGAGCACCACGTCGATCATCTGGCGCGGCTTGCCAGTCCCTTCGGAATCGCGCGTGCGGTGGACTGTCGCCCGGAGATTGCGCTAACGGCCAGCGAGTGCGCCGCCGCCGAATGGCGATGGGACGCGGTGCCGGGATCGGGTGCGCGCGTGCTTGTGAATCTGTCCGCGGGGAACGCCGAGCGCCGGTGGGGCGACGAGCAGTTCGCGCAGGCCCTCGCGCATCTTCGGCGCCGCGTGCCTAACGCGGCAATCGCCATCATCGCGCTGCCATCGGATCGCGCGAGCGCCGATCGTCTCGCATCGCTCGTGCACGGCGTCGCGATCACGCCGACGGTTCGCGAGCTGTTCGGGCTCGTGGCGAGTGCCGATCTCATCATCACGCCCGATACCGCGGTCTCTCATGTGGCGTCGGCGTTCGTCCGGCCCACTCTCACGCTGCTGCGCCGACGCGCCGAGTATCACATCTGGGTTCCATACCGGACGCCCGGCCGGAACGTGTTCGGCGACGAGGAAGCGACGCTCGCCAACCTGCCGGTCGACCGCGTGATCGCGGGTCTCGACGAGCTCCTGGACGAGTGGCTTCCCGAGTATGCAGGCGACAGCACACGGGCGCGACTTCGGCGACCGGCCGCGCGCAGCCTACTCGTTAGCCGTTAGATCCGATCGCAGCGCCTGCCGCAGCCGCGTCTCGAGCGCGTCGGGAACGCGAACGCGGCGCAACTTGACGCGAAGTCCGTCCAGCACCGCACCCTCGAATTGAAAGCGTTTGAGGCACCCATCGCAGACCTCGAGGTGCCGCTCGACTTCGTGCGTCTCGGCGGGACTGAGCTCGCGATCGAGATAGTCGTCGAGCCGGCGCACCGTTTCGAGACAGGTATAGCGATCGAGCGTCATGAGTCACCTCTCGCCGGCGAGGGCACGATTCCCAATTCCTCGGCGACCCGCCAGAGTTGTTTCTGGAGCATGTGCCGCCCGCGGTGGAGGCGCGAGCGGACCGTCCCGATCGGCACCTCGAGGATGTCGGCGATCTCCTGGTACGAGAGATCGTCCATGAAGTACAGAGTGCATACGGTACGAAACTCGTCGGGCAGCGAGGCCAGCGCCCGCGCGACATCGTCCTCGGCCATGCGAGCGACTACGCTGGACGCGGGATCAGCGTCTGGGCGAAGCAGGCCCGCCTCCGCGCTCCGCAGATAGAGGAAGATGTCCGTCGCCTCGGTGAGGTCGTCGAGCGACGTCGCGGTGCCGCGCTTCCGACGCGTCGTCGTGTAGAAATGATTGACGACAATACGATAGAACCACGCCTTGAAGCTCGTTCCACGCTGGAACGTGTGCCGAAAGCGAAACGCGCGGAGGGCAGCCTCCTGGATGAGATCCTCGGCGTCCTGGGAGTCGCCCGTCAATCGCATGGCGAGGCGGTAGGAGCCGTCGAGCATGCCGACGAGCAGAGTCTCGAACTCCTGATCTGAGATTCGCTCGTTGACGGCCATCGGCACCACTCCGTCGACGGCCGGCCGATCCTCAGGGCGCGAAGGCGATGTCATACTCTCAAAACTGCCTCGACCGCCGTTGGGTTCCGATCCGTTCAGGAACCGGCGCCGGCGTCGTCGATTCCCAATCCGGCGATGAACGCCGCCGGCAGGTCGGCGCGAAGCCGTCGAAAGGTCATGACATCGAGCGCCGACGGCGCGACGTGAGATATCGTCGCGAGGCCGATGGCGCGCTCGAGGTCGTGACAGTTGGTGATCACCGTGCGACCAAGACTGGCGGCGGTGAGAGCCGCTCCACCGAAGAACGCACCATCGAAGTTTGCGTTCAGCAGGAGGGCACCGCGGAGCGACGCCGACGCGAGCTTTATCGACGGGGCGTCAGCAAACTCGAATGTCGCGAAGGAGAGATCAGCGTGACGGCAATCGGCGAACCGAAGACAGGCACCCGTGAAATCGGCGCCGGTGCACTGCGCCCCCTGGAGCGTGGTGTGCATGAGGCGCGCCCACGTAAAACGCGCACTGCGCGCGGATGCTTTCCGCAGATCCGCATGATGCATGAACGCGCGCGTAAACGCCGCCTCGTCGAGCTGCGCGCCGGCAAAGCCGGCGTACAGCAAACGCGCATCGGTGAATAGCGCGCCGCGAACGTCAGCCTCCTGGAATTGCGCGCCACTCAGGTCGGCGCCCTCGAAATTCGCGCCGTCGAGGACGGCGCCTCGGAAGTCGGCCATCGAGAGGTCGCTGCCGCGAAAGTCAGCGCCGCGGAGCGCGAGATTCGCGAATGACTCGCGGGGAAGTGATTTGCCCGCGAACGTCTCTGTCGAAAAACGCTCTCCCGGCTCGGCGACTTCGGGAAGCGTTGTCGTGCTGTCGTAGTGCTCGCTCACGGTGCCACGGGGGAAATGATGGGTCGCGCGCTGCGCGAACAACCCTAGCACCGGACGCGGATTATTGGAAGAGAGCCTCAGGTTCCGCCGTACCACTCATAGCCGCGATCGCTCCAGTAGCCTCCGTTGCGCGCCGGCATGAACACGACGCGCGTTAGATACTTCGTGTTCTTGTAACCCAGCTTGACCGGCGAATGGAGACGTGCCGGCGCGCCGTGGCCCGGACCGAGGTAGTGCCCGTCCATCGCGTAGGCGATCAGCGTCTGGTGATGCATCGCGCTGTCCATGTCCCAGCTCTCGTGGTAGTCCGAGTCGAAGGACTGAAAGTCGGCGTAGTGGGCGTCGTTGGTGATCCCGGCGAGCTTGGCGAGCTCGCTGACGCGGACGCCGATCCATTGCGCGCGCGCCGTCCAGCCCTCGACGCAGAAATGGTCGACGCTCTGCGCGACGCGCGGAAGCTTCGTGAGATCGTCGAGAGAGAGCGAGAGCGGGCGCCTAACTGCTCCGCTCACCTCGAGACGCCAGATTCCTCGCGTCGCCTCGTCCCAGATGGGAACTTCATCGGAGACAAAATACTGTGGGAAGGCATTCCCGCTGAGCCGAGCGCCGCCGGGAATTCGATCTTCCGACCGATGCCGGAAGAGGAGTCGCTCGACGCGCTCGTTGCCGCGCTGCGCGGCGGCGAGCGCCGGCTCGAAGTGTCGCGAGCCGAACGAATCACAGCCGATGAGCGCGGCTGCCGCGCCCGCGCCGGCAATCGTGAGGAAGCCGCGACGGTCGATACGCGAGTCGCTTCGAGATCGCTCCGACATTTTCGTCAGCTCGGCGTTGGATTTGAGGTCGGCGTCGTATTCGTGGGCTTGTGACGCGGCAGCAGATGGTAGAATGGCCGCGCGTTCCGGGCTTCGGGCGACTGATCTTCGTTGTACCAGCCCGTGATCATCGATCGGAGCGAGTACGGGTCGACGGCGAAGATCATGAAGATGTGGCCGAGCACGAGCACGACGAGCACGATCATCGCCATGAAGTGGACGTATCGCGCCCACACGTAACCGCCGAAGAGCATCGTCATCCAATGGAGCTGAACCGGCTTCCAGATGGCGATACCGCTGAGTACGATGACGGCGGCAATGATCGGCATCGCGAAGTACGCCGATTTCTGGAGCGCGTTGTGCTTTCCCTGGTGCGGGTGCTCGCGACGCGCGAACGTATAGAACTTGATCATCTCCCACGCCTGCCGCGCGTCATCGCGTCGCGGCGCGAGTTCGCGCCACTCGCCGCGGAGATAGAGAAAGCCGAGATAGACAATCGCGTTGAGAACCAGAATCCACATGACGGCGAAATGCCAGTGGCGAGCGCCCGCGAGCCAGCCGCCGAACGTCAGCCAGGCGGGAATCGGCTTTCCCTCGAATGGATAACAGCAGAACGTACCGCCTTTGCGCGCGAAGCGCGGATACGCATTGAAGATCCGGAGTCCGCTCGCGACCATGAGTGGCAGCGCAATGACGTTGACCCAGTGCGTGACGCGGACAATCCAATGCGTTCGCTTCGTCAGTGAGGCCATCTCGGGGGTTGGTCGAAGACCACGGAATAACGAATGCGCCGGGAAGATGGTTCCCGGCGCATTCGTCATCCAGGGTCACGAATGGATCAGTAGGCGGCGATTCCCATCTGGCCGCTCTTCGTCGGAAGACCGCCAACGCCATCAGGCAAGTTCGTCAGCGCGCCGTCGTGAGCTACGGCGAACGCACCGATCGCGTTCGCGCCCGCCTTCAGGACGTAGAGAAACCTGCTGTCCTGGCTGACGTCGAGATCGAGGGGCGTACTGCCCGCGCCGAGGTCGCCCGTAACGCCGGACGGGGAGAGTATTGCGAGCGCGCCGTTCGCGGCGACGGCGAAGCCCGTCACGCTCCCGCTACCTGCATTCGCCACGTAGGCGAAACGGCCATCGTGCGTGGTGATCAGCCAGCACGGTGCGGCCTGGTTGGTCGAGATCCGCGACGTCACCGCGGACAGCGCACCACTCCGAGCGGCGAGGTACGATGATGCGGATCCGCTGCCCGCTTCCGACGCGATCAGCTGCTGGCGCGGCGTCCAGTCGAAGCCGAATGGGGTCACACCGGCCGATGCCGTCGAGACCGGATGCTGCGAGAGCCGGCCGTCGCGAACCTCGAACACGTCGATCGTGTTGGACGTGCGCTCGGTGACCGCGAGCAAATGCTGATCGCGATCGAACCGAATGGCGGCGGCGCCACCCGCGCCGGCGCTCAAGGAGCGGCTCAGGCTCGGTTCGGCGACGAGATGCCCGCCGTCGATGCGAAAGCCGGTGACGGTATTGCTGTACTTGTTCAGCGCATACACAACATGATTCGTCGCCGCGAGGCTAACCGTACCCGTGCCATTCGACGAGACGGTGCCGATGCTGCGCAGGCCGTTCTTGCTCACGCCGAAAGCGGCAATGGTGTTGCTGCCCGCGTTCACCGCGAACAGGTATCGATGGTCGGGCGTGAGCGCGACCGCGTACTGCGACTGGAGGGGGTCGACGACGTTGGCACCGCCAAGTCCCTTGCCATCGGTGGGGTAGTTCGCGACGTAACTGAGCGTGCCGTCGGGGTGACGAGCGAAGGCGACGACGCTGTTGCTCGTCGCGTCATCGGTCTGCGTGAATACACCCCCAACGATGTCGTCATCATGCTCGTTAGGCCCGGCGACACGATCGAAATTGACGCTCGGTGAGCTCGGTCCCGAGATCGTACGCTCACTACACGCGGCGGCGACGAGGAGCAACAGTGCTGACACATGAGGACGCATGGAATGCCTCCCGGCAGAAAGGTGACGGGCCGAGACACGTCACGCGCGGTGCGTGACTCATGCTCGACTCGGGATAGGAGAACGACGGCACCTCGCAAACAGTTCCCGGCGCATTGCGAAGGTCGTGAAGCACGAACGGCCCGCGTTGTCGCGAGCCGTTCGGTGTTCAGCAAGTGCTCACTCAGCAATCGGTGGTCGGTGACGCTCGTGCTGCGGCGAGGCGCAGCGCGATGCGATGACGCAGCTCGCTCGGCACGTCGACGCGCTGCAATTTCGCTCTGACGGCGAGAAGTATGGTCTCCTCGAACGCGAACTCGCTCGCGCAAGCGCCGCAGGTCTCGAGATGCGCGCGAACGCGCGCCACCTCGCTCGGTCGCAGCTCGCGGTCGAGGAAGTCGTCGATGCGGCGAAAGACTTCTTCGCACGAGTAGCGGTCGAGTGGTGACACGGATCCAGAACCGACGAAGGCTCCGGAAGGTTCCGGAGCCTTGTCGTGCCGACGAGCGACGCGTGCGTACGGACGCGCTATTTCTTCGCGGCCTTGGGCTTCGTCTGCTCCTGCGTCTTCTGCGCCGGCGGCGGCTTTATCGGGAGCTGGATGCCCTCTGACTCGCTAGGCACGAGTGGCGACTGGTCGACCGCTCCACCTGGCGGCGTGTCGCCAACCAGCCGCTCGAGGTGCACGGCCGTCGCGACCTGCTTGGCCGTGTTCCACACCTGGTTCGCCTGCGTCTTGTCGCCGCGCGACGCCAGGGCTTCCGAGAGCTCGAGCCCTGTCGCGACGTAGAGGTATGGAATACCGACAGATGGCTGGTCGATCCAGTCGCCCGTTCGGATGACCGACTTCGGGCCGACGAAATCGTTGTTCCACAACTCCGCCGTGCGCTTCACATCCATCCAGCCGTCTCCCGCGACGTTCATCGTGTCGCGAGTCGATGCCTTTGGCGGAACGAAGACCTTCGCCGCGAGCGCCTGGGTCAGCACGTGGTCGCCGAGGCCGAGCTCACGCGCATAGCCACCGGAGGTACGGCTGAAGTATATCGGACGTGAAGGGTACGAGTCCTGAATCATGCGCAACACGAAGAGATCCGCGCGCTGCAGCAGATGCGGTGGGATCACAGCGTTGATGTCACACGTCGCGTTAGGCTCGGGGTGACATCCGGCCTTGAAGATCATCGGCTTATCGATCTGCCAATACGGTGGGACGGAGTCGGCCTCGTCGAGCGTCATCTTGAGAGGTGCGGCCGCCGGCTTCTGCCACGTCGTGTTGCGATAGGCCGCCGGTCCCTTCGCTGCGTCGTAGGTGAAGATCGGCCGCCGGATGAGCTGTCGCGTGTACCAGTCGGTGTTGAGAAGAGACGTATTTGCGACAACGACGTCTTTTCTAATGCCCTCGACTTCCTGCGCGTACCAGAGAGGAAACGTATCGTTGTCGCCGACGGTGACGAGCACGCCGTACGGCTCGACGGAGTCGAGGAGATCGTGGGCGAAGTCCCTGGTGTACGTCTGTCCGCGCCGCGGCGCCGTGTGGATGTTCATCACCAGCGGGATTCCCGCGATGAGCAGGATTGGCGTCGTGAGGAGCAAACTCTGACGGTTCGGCAGGAAGACCGACTCGCGGCCCAAACGCGTTTGCTCAGTGCCGAAGAGCGCAGCGAGATTCTCCCAGATGTACATCAAGCCTAACGCGGCCCAGACCCCCCACGCCGAGAAGCTCCAGAGGAAGAAATAGTCCCGGTCGCGAACCTCGCGTTGCACGCTGTCGCCCAGCTCGGGAGACTGCGAGGATCCGTACTTGAAGTTCAGGTAGATAATGAGCACCAGGGTGACGGTGAGCATATAGGTACCGAAGTACCAGAAGCTCCGCCGGTCACGCTGGAAATGCACCCAACCGCCAAAGAGACCGAGAACGAGGAATAGTCCGCCGAAGACACCCTGGAGCACCTGCGCCTTCAGTTGTGGATCGCGGAACCATTGCCACTTGAAGTAGAACCACCACATATCGACCTGCGCCGTGAACGGCGCTTGGCGGTCGCTGAGGTCGGGCTTGCCGTACTGTCCGCGATTGAAGTTGTACATGAACGCGTCGTACGTGCCCTTCGAGAACGTGCACGAGAAGTGGAGGCCGTCGCGACACGCGGTCGGTTCGCCTTCGTTGAGCGGCGGATTCCAGGCGGCGCGAATCGGCTGGATCGCGAATGGCGTGATGCCGAAAACGAGCGCCCCCCCACAGGCGAGCATAACTCGCCAACGCGTTAGCGTGCGCGGCCGACGCACGAGGACGGCAAGCGCCGCTGCTGGCGCGGCGAGCATGCCGCCCATGTGGTTCGCGTAGCCGAGGCCGAGCAGATACGCGACGAGCACGAGAATCCGATCTGCCTTGCGACCATCGGGATCGTCGGACCAGCGAATCATCAACCACGAAATGATCGCGATGCCGACGAGCGAAACCGTGTAGACCTTCTCGTTGACGACGGACTGATTCCACACGGTGAAAGCCGTCGCGCCAATGAGCGCCGCGAGGGTGCCACCGGTGATGCGCTGCCAGCGCTGCGGAAACCACCCCACGAGCACGCGCTCGGTGACGAGGAACCACATCCCAGCCGACACCGCACTGCAGAGCGCGGCAAGGAAATTGATCCGCGACGCGACGCTCGGCCCGAAAAGGGGAATGATCGTGAACACGCGCCCGAGAAGCACGAAGAGCGGGTTACCGGGCGGGTGGGGCAGTCCGAGCGTATACGCGGCCGCAATGTACTCGCTCGTGTCCCACATCGCCGTCGAGGGCGCGAGGGTCACGAGGTAGAGCAGGAGTACAACGATCGCTACGACAGCCGCCGCGATGTACGACGGGCGATAATCGAGATCATTAGCCGGCGCGCGATTTTCCGCGCGGGACGGACGTTGGGCGACAGAAGAGGTTGCCATTGAGAATTCGTTACTTGCTCATAAAGCACACCCGAGCTCACTCGGTCGATCGGGCAGTTCTAGGACGATGAAAGATGAAGGAGTGAAACGGGAGAAGAAAGTGAACGCAGTCAGGGAAATGTCAGCCTGAAGGGCGGGAACTACTAGAGGGGCGCGTCGAGAACGGCGCGTCGAGAGGGGCGCGTCGAGAACAGCGCGTCGAAAAGAGCGCGCCGAGAAGACCGTTGACCAACGAGGTGTCAGCTTCGGGCGGCCAGCTGTGAGCAGGAGCTGAACGTTGTGGACCCAGGGCTCCAGGCTGACAGCTCGGAAGATTGTCGCCCATTCGACGCGCCGTTCTCGACGCGCCGTTCTCGACGCGCCCCTCTCGACGCGCCCCTCTCGACGCGCCCCTCTCGACGCGCTCTTTTCGACGCGCTCTTTTCGACGCGCTCTTTTCGACGCGCTGTTCTCGACGCGCTGTTCTCGACGCGCTGTTCTCGACGCGCCGTTCTCGACGCGCCCTCTCGACGCGCCCCTCTCGACGCCCTCCGGCCCTTCACCCTTCAATGGCGGAATTGTCTCTTACCCGTCAGCACCATCGCGATCCCCCTCTCGTTCGCTGCGGCAATCACCTCGCCATCACGGACGGATCCGCCGGGCTGGACGATCGCGGTCACACCGGCTTCGGCAGCTTGATCGACGCCGTCGCGGAAGGGGAAATACGCGTCGGAGCCCAGGACCGCGCCCTTCGTGTCCAGTCCTTGCTGCTGAGCCTTGTGTACCGCGAGAAAGGCGGCGTCGACGCGCGACATCTGTCCGGCGCCGATGCCGATCGTTGCGCCGTCGCGCGCGAGCACAATCGCGTTCGATTTCACGGCCGCCACCGCGCGCCAGACGAAAAGAAGATCGCGGCGCTCGTCGGCCGTCGGCTCACGCGTCGTCGCAAGCTTCCACCCTTCGTCGTCGATCACGGTATGGGGACGCTCCTGCACCAGCACGCCGCCGCGTACGCGCTTGTAGTCCAGCGCGTGCGTGGGCCACGACGCGCGACCCTCGAGCACGCGCAGGTTCTTCTTGCGGCCGAGAATCTCGACGGCCTCCTCGCTGAACGACGGCGCGACGATGCACTCGACGAACAAGCTCGAGACGGCATCGGCCGTCGCTTCGTCGACGGGCACGGTGAACGCGATCACGGATCCGAACGCGGAGACCGGATCGCACGCCAGCGCTTTTCGATACGCGTCCAACGCACTCGCTCCGACGGCGAGACCGCACGGTGTCGTATGCTTGATGATCGCGCACGCGGTCTCGGCCGCGTACGGATCGACGGTCAGCAACGCACCCTCCAGATCGAGGAGATTGTTGAACGACAACTCCTTTCCACCGCGCTGCACGAGTGACGACAGCCCGGCTGCGGGAAAGTCGACGTAGAACGCCGCGGCCTGATCCGGATTCTCTCCGTAACGCAGCTTCTGCTGTCGAGCGACCGAGAGCGTCACGGTTTCAGGAAACTTTTCCTGTCGCTGCTGGGCGAACCACGCCGCGATTGCCGCGTCGTACCCCGCGGTATGAGCAAATGCTTTCTCGGCGAGCAAACGGCGGAGATCCCAATCGTCGTCTTCGACCTTCAATGCCGCGAGCACGCGCGGGTAGTCGCGCGGCTCGACGACGACCAGCACTGCGTCGAAATTCTTCGCGGCGGATCGCAACATGCTCGGGCCGCCGATGTCGATCTGCTCGATCACTTCCTCCGGACTCACGCCGCTGCGCGCGGCCGTGGCGCGGAAGGGGTACAGATTCACAGCGACGAGATCGATTGGCGAGATCTTTTCGGCCTCGAGCGTCTTCATGTGCTCGGGGTTATCGCGTCGCGCGAGCAAGCCCCCGTGCACCGCGGGATGCAGCGTCTTTACGCGCCCATCGAGCATCTCGCGTACGCCGGTGATGTCACTGACGTCGCGCGGCGCGAGGCCGGCGTCACGCAACGCGCGCGCGGTGCCGCCGGTCGATACGATCTCCCATCCGAGCTCCACAATGCCGCGTGCGAAGTCGACGACGCCGGTTTTGTCGGAGACGGAGATGAGCGCGCGCATCAGCGGGCGCCTCCACCAGTCATCGCGAGCGCCGCGATTATTCGCGAGAGCGAATGAATGTCGCGAAGGTCGAGCAGCTCGGCAGGGGAGTGGCTGTATCGTGAGGGCCAACCCAGCGGATCATCGAGCGCGCCGTAGTGTGCGAGCTCGGAGCCGTCGTTGCCGCCATTCGTCGTTCCAACCTGCAATGGGATGCGGTTGATGCGCGCCAGTCTCGTTATGCGGTCGACTTCCTCAGGGGGCGTCACGCTCGAGTTGTCCAGCGCTCGCGCCACGGCGCCCTCGCCGAGTTTCGCGTCTGCAAAACGCGAGCTCTCGAGCGGCGAATCGCTCGAGACGAAGGTATCGATCGCGTAGACGCGGCTCACGCTTGGTCCGAACTCCGCTGCGAGACCTCGCGCGCCCTCGAGGCCGCTCTCCTCGCGCACTGACCAGGCGAAGATCACTTTGTGATCGAGCTTCGCGCGTTCGATCGACTCGAGGGCGATCAGCATCGCGGTGTCGCCCGCCCGGTCGTCGATCGAGCGCGCGGTGAAGCGGGTGGTCGCAAGCCGTGCCGAGCATTTGTAGCTCGTGACAGCGTCCCCGATTGTAACGCCCGCCTTCACGAGGGCCGCCGAGTCGAGGCCGAACCAGGCGGTGAGCTGCGTTGGCTGTTTGTGCGGCGCGCTGTCTCGGGGAACGAAGACGCCACGGAGCGGTCCTTCGCGCGCGGCGCCGCATGACCGAGCGTCACGGGCCGGGATCTTGTCATCGTTGCGATGCAGCAGCGCCGTCTGACCTTCCCAGAGAGACTCGAAGAAGCCACCGCGCGTCCGCAGCGACACCGTGCCGTCCTTCGCGATATGTGAGACCTCGAAACCGACTTCGTCCATGTGCGCGACGAAAACGGTGGTGTCGCGATCGGGGCCCATCGCGAGATACAGATTGCCAGCGCTGTCGGTGACGACGGAATCGCGCGCCCAGGCCGGCAGTGCTTCTTTCACGGCGTCGCGCATCGCCGCTTCGTGGCCAGCCACGCCGTAGACGTCGGCGAGGCGGCCGAGCAGGTCTGCATAACGAGAGAGGCTATCGTGCAGCACCGAGGGCGGTGGCGGGGCCCAGACGCGCGCGAGCATGATCGGCGGCGGCGTGCCTGGGATGCCGGCCAACCTCGCCACGGTGGTAAAGAGATCGCGGAGGTCTTCCTCGCTGATGCTCTCGACGAGGGTACCCGTCCAGCGCGTCTGCGGCACGGCGGCCAGCGATGTCGTCACCTGCACGCGTGGCATCGCACTCCAGGGACTCGCGCGCGGTCCGGCCAACATCGTTCCCGCGCGCGCGAGCGCCTCGTCGAGCACGATGAGCGTATCGATCTGGCCGAGCCGCGCGAGCACGGCGCTCAATCCCGTGAAGTTGAATCGGCTCTGCGTGCTCACGACGAAGATGGTCTCGCCGGACTTCGGCGCAGCCGCCTGGCTCGCGGCGACGATGGCGGCGCATGACGCGCGATTCGCGGCACCGGGCCCGGCGACGTGGTCCGCGAATGTCCATGACGGCCACTCGCGATGCACGGCATCGAGGATCTGGATGCCAAGGTGCGCGACGTCGGCGCGAGAGCGCGCGCCGATGTCGATCCAAAGATCCTCAACACCCGCCGGCGTATCCTCAGCGGACCGGCGGCGCCAGAGGTGTGTGCTGCGGACGCCGACGACGCCGGGAATGTATCGCTCCACATCGCCGGCGTGGCCGACGACGTACACGCGTTGCCCCTCGTGGAACTGGTCCCACAATGCACCGCGGCGCCCATTCCCGGCTGGATGCACTCTGAGGTAGCCCTCGTCGGTAATCTCACTCACGGCGTAGCCGACCTCGTCGATGCCGCAAGCGAGCACGCGGCGCGGCTTTCCCGAGCCGACGCGCCTAACGAGATTGCCGAGGGCATCGCGCGCGAAGCCGCGCGTCGCCGACTGAATGCGACCCGTGGCCTGGTCCTCGTTGCCGGGCGTCGCCGGAACCGCGATCCATGTCGTGAGCGCGTGCGCATACGTGAGCTTGTCCTGAGCATGCGACGGCGCCGCAAGCGTCGTCGTCAGCGCCGCCGCGAAGAGCAGAGCGCACCCGTCAGCAGGCAAGCGCGCGATCGATGGCTTCGGCAAGGCAATCATCCTTTCGTGAGAGCATGGTAAACTCGGCGTCGCGTGGCCCGGTCACGCACGGCCCGACCTCGCATGACGCCAAGGTCACGCGTCCTCCGGCAACGGCATCGACGACGCGCGGATAGAGCAGGTGCTCGACACGCAGCACGCGCGCCGCGAGCGAGCCGCAGTCGTCACCGGCGAGAACCGGCACCGGCCACTGCGCAATGATCCGCCCACGGTCGTACACTTGGTCGACGAAGTGGACGGTGACGCCCGTGACCGTCACGCCTGCGGCGAGCACGGCATCATGCACTCGCCGGCCATACATCCCGGGTCCTCCGAACGAGGGAAGCAGCGATGGATGGACGTTGACGATCCGGCCTGCATAACGAGTAACGACGGCCGTCGGCACGTACCGCAGGTATCCGGCGAGCGCCACGAGCTCGACCGCGTGTTCGGCGAGCACCGCCTCGAGATCGAGGCCGGCTCGCTCCTGCGCAGCGGCGATGGTCGCGACCGCGATCCCGCGCGCGCGCGCTCGAGCGAGCGCACCCGCGTCGGCGCGATCGCTCGCGACGACGACGACCTCACCGCAGCGTCGTTCGCCGAGATGCTCGAGATGCTCGAGGATCGCTTGAAGATTCGTCCCGCCGCCGGATGCGAGCACGGCGATGCGCGTTCGGGTCACGGCGCGGAAAGTAGGCACCACCACGGTGCAGTGGCTAGTGGAGTGGCTCGTAGAGCGTCGAGGCCAGGACTCGTTCCACTGCTTCGGCGAGAGACATGACCAACTCCACTCCTGCACCCTCGGCGCGCTCGCGCTCGTCGAGGCGCGTGTCGTCGTCGACGATCAGCATCGGGCGCCCGCCCAGCGCGACTCCGGGCGCGACGTCGCGCCACCGATCGCCGATGTAGGTCGAGCGCTCGAGATCGAGATGCAGATCGTTGGCGGCCTGACGGAACAACAGCGTGCCCGGCTTTCGGCAGTCGCATTCGCCGTCGAAATCGGGATGATGCGGACAGACATACGTCGCGTCGACGTGCGCGCGATGCTCCGCGAGCAGCTCGGCCATTCGTGAGGCGACGCGGTCGTAATCCGCCCGGCTCAGCAAGTGACGCGCAATCCCCGATTGATTCGTGACGACAATGACTGGCACGTGGGCCCGATTGAGTTGCGCAATCGCGGCCCCGGCGCCCGGGCGTAGCGCAACGAGCTTCGGATCGGCGATGTAGTGGGCGTCGTCGATGATCGTTCCGTCGCGATCCAGAAACGCCGCCGCGCGGGGGACCGACGTACTCACGAGCGCGTATGCAGTGCTGCGATAAGGGCCGTGGCGAGCGCGCGGTCGTCGCGCGGTAACACGGTGCGCACGTCGAGCAGCATTTTGCCCTCCGCAACGCGACCGATCACGGCGCGCTCGCCAAGTCGAAGCGTGTTCTCCAGCGCGGTCGCGTCGCGGGCGAGCGAGAGTGCGACGGACGGAATCTTCGCCGTGGGGAATGCACCTCCACCAACGCTGGCCTCGCTGTCTGCGATCTCGATGAATCCAGCGAATGCGCCGAGCGCGTCACTCAGCGCCTGGGCACGCCGGCGCAGACCGTCGATCGATGCGCCCAGCATCGCGAGCACGGGGACGTCGCGCATGGCCTGCGCGGGCTCGCGATACAACGCCAACGTTGCCTCGAGCGCCGCGAGCGTGAGTTTGTCCACGCGATACGACCGCGCGAGCGGATTCCGGCGTAACGAGGCGATTGCGTCTCGCTCGCCGACGATCAGTCCGGCTTGTGGTCCGCCAAGCAGCTTATCGCCGCTCATCGTAACGAGCGTCGCGCCCGCGCTGAGCGCCTCGCGCGCTGTCGGCTCGCCCGTTAGGCCGAAGGCCTCGAGCGAGATGAGCAGGCCGCTGCCGAGATCGTGAATGATGGGCACGCCCGCACCCACGGCGATCGGTTGCAGCTCGGCGACCGACGCCTCGGCCACGAATCCCTCGATCGCGAAGTTGCTGCGATGGACCTTGAGCAGGGCGCCAATCGCGTTCGGGTCGCCTAACGCGCGACGGTAGTCGTCGACGTGCGTCCGATTGGTCGTGCCGACCTCGACGAGCCGCGCACCGCTTCGCTCCATGATTTCGGGAATGCGGAAGCTGCCACCGATCTCCACCATCTCGCCGCGCGAAATGATAGCGCCGCGTCGATCGGCGAACGTGTTGAGCGCGAGGACGAGCGCCGCTGCGCAGTTGTTGACGACGAGCGCGTCTTCGGCGCCGGTGAGCTCGCGCAGGAGCGCGGCGCAGTGCACGTAGCGAGAACCGCGAGCGCCGGTCTCGATGTCATACTCGAGATTGGAGTAGCCACTGGCGACCGACGCGATTGCGGCGACGGCGGCTTCGGGAAGTGGCGCGCGGCCGAGGTTCGTGTGCAGCACAACGCCGGTCGCGTTGATGACCGGCCGCAGGGATGGACGTACGATGCGCGCCAGCTCACGATCGACGGCCGCCACCCATGCATCCTCGTCATGCGGAGCGCCGTCGCCTACGCGCGCGGCGTCGATGACGGCTCGGACCGCATCGACGACGCTCGCCCGCGGCGCCCGCTCGAGCAACGCGTGCATGCCCGGCATCTCGAGCAGCGTGTTGACGCTCGGCAAGCTGCGCCGCGGGTCGGCGTTAGGCGCGGACGCGCCGCGAATCATCGGTGACTCGGTGGCCTGCGAGGAGGCGCCGTGCGCGTCGTGTCGCGAACCCGCGTCGAATCACGCTTGAGAGAGTCCTTCGCAGTTGGCAGCGGCACCTTCGGCATCGTCACCGTCCGCGTGCTGGTTCCGGCGCGCCCAACGATGTTCCGAACGTTGCGCGCCGTGACGCGATATGTCACCCCCGGTTCGAGCAGCGCCGGCGACGCGATCTTGAGCAGCACCGTACTCTCCGGTCCCGGCACCGATGGTTTCGGCGGTGGTGGCGCGGTCCCAATGCGCGGCACGAGTCGCGGTCCGGCCGGCTGTCCTGCCGGCGCGCGCGCCGGCGTTGGTGCTGGGAGCGGCACGATCGACGGTGGTGCACCCGGCGGTGCCGCGGCGCGCACCGGAATGGTATCGCGCCGTGCGGTTGTGTCGCGCCGTACGGTTGTGTCCCGCCGCGCGGTGCTATCGCGTCGCGTCGAGTCGCGCCGAGCCGCACTATCTGCAGCGGCCCGCGCTCCAATCACCGACGCGATCGCAACCTGCGTCGAATCGGATTTCTGGAGCCGAAAGAGCGCCGGCGTCAATGGCATTTTTGGATCGAGTGCCCGATCGAATGTCACGCGCATCGTCGCGCTGTCTTCGCGCGACGCCGCCGTCATGCGCGGCGGGAACGTGTCTCGCGAGATCGCGAGCAGCTCGACGACGGGGCGTACCTGGCCGATGATGACCGTGGCGCTGTCCCACATCTCGGCATTGTCGAGGATTCGATTGTTGTTGCGATCGAGAAAGCCCAGGAGCGTGTAACGTCCGGGTTTGAGCGGACCCACCACGTACTGGCCTAACGAGTCGGCCGCCGTGATGTACAGGACGCTATCGGGTCGCGAGATGGCCTCGATGAGTGCGCCCCCCGCTGGACGCTCGGCCGTCCAATCGAAGATGGTTCCGAGGATACCAAACTGCGGAATCGTCGCGCCGGTCGAAAACACGGTGGCACCGCCTTGCTTCATCTGATTTCCGCGGACGTCAGCGAGTCCCGGCAGCAACGTTACGGTGTAGGCAGTGTTCGCGCGAAAGCCGTGTCGCGGCCGCACGTCGATCCGATCGCGATGCCAGTTCACGCGCGGATCCCCGTCTGTCGGCGAGATGAGGAAAAACCGATCGAGCTGTCCACCGCTCGGATTGTCGTTAATGACCTTGTTGAACTCGAAGCGAACCGAGCCCGCACGCTGGTTCACGCTACCGGATTCCGGCGTCACCAGGGTCACTCGGGGCGGTGTCGGGTCGACGGGACCACCCGGTGGCCCGAGCCCGCCGCGATTCGCGCATCCGAACGTCAACACGGCGCCGAGCGCGCCGACGAGCCAGCGCGTCAGGTGCCGCACAACGCTCGCACCTTCTCGGTGAGTTGCCCACGCTTCGAGACCATCTCCTCGAGTGTTGCCCGATCGCTGCGGACGACATGCTCCGGCGCGCGCTCCACGTATTTCGGATTCGCTAAACGTTGCTCTCGCGACATGATCTGCTTGTCCAATGCTTCGAGCTCGCCGCGAAGCCGCGAACACTCCTTGTCGACGTCGATCAGCCCCGCGAGCGGTACGATGACTTCGCTCCCGCCGCGCAAGAGCACGTGCGCTGCGCCTTCGGGTCCCTCTCCAACGCCCGACGACACGGTCACGCGCGCTCGCGCCAGGCGCCCGATCGTGTCCGCATTCTCCTCATAGACTCGCGCATCGCTCCTGGCGAGAATGGAGGCATCGAGTGCTTTGCCCGGTGCGACGTTGTAATCGCCGCGAATCTGCCGAATACCAAGCACCGCGTCGCGAACGAGCTCGAAGTCCGCGCCTCTCGGGGCTCCGTCCCGAGACGTTCCCCCCGGCCAGCTGGCGCGCACGAGATTTTCTCCCGCGGACCGCCCCGGCAGCTTCTGCCACAACGCCTCGGTAATGAACGGTACGATCGGATGGAGCAGGCGGAGCGCACCGTCGAAGACATGCAGCAGCACCGAGCGCGCGACCTCGCGATCGTTAGGCTCGGCGTCGGGAGCGAGCCGCCCCTTCAGGGACTCGAGGTACCAATCGGCGACCTCGTTCCAGACGAACCGCCGGGCCGACTCGGCGTATTCATTGAGGCGCAGCCCCAGGTAACGCTCGTCTTCACGCCAGATCCGCTTGTCGACGCCATCGGACGGCGCCGTCGGCTGCAGCGGACCTAACGCGGCATCGCACTCCGCGATTGCCGCGTCGAGCCGATCGAGCACCCAGGCGTCCGGCAGCGTCAATTGCCGTTGATCGACGGCGCTCAGTGGTTGAACGGGTGCGTCGCCGAGATTCGAGAGCAGGAACCGGCCGATGTTCCAGAGCTTCGTCGCGAAGTTGCGTCCGGGCGAAAATGACTTCTCGAGATCCGCCGGGTCGAGAATGACGTCGGCGCCGATTCCGAGACCAGCAATGAGCGTCCAGCGAAAGGCGTCGGCCCCATAGAGCGTCACGACGTCCAGCGGATCCACGCCGTTGCCGAGCGACTTCGACATCCGGCGATGCTGGGTGTCGCGTGCCGTGCCGTGCAGGTACACCGTGTGATACGGCGCGCGCCCGAGGAACGCGTAACCGGCCATGATCATGCGCGCGACCCAGAAGAAGAGAATCTCCGGTGCCGTGACGAGCACGTCGGTTGGATAGAAGGCCTTGAGGTCTCGCGCCTCCTCGTTAGGCCAGCCCAGCGTCGACAAGGGCCAGAGCCAGGATGAGAACCACGTATCGAGCACGTCCTCATCCTGCCGCACGGGACCCTCGCAATACGGACAACGAGCGACATCCTCGCGACTGACGATGACATTCTGCGGTGGATCGCAGTCGTCGCAATACCAGACCGGAATTCGGTGACCCCACCAGAGCTGTCGCGAGATGTTCCAGTCGCGGATGTTCTCCATCCAGTTCACGTACACCGCTTCCCACCGTTCGGGCAGGATGCGGATCGCTCCGGTGCGGACGGCCGCGAGCGCCGGCTCCGCGAGGGGCGCCATCTTGACGAACCATTGATCGGACAGGCGCGGCTCGACCACCGTATCGCAACGATAGCAGTGCCTAACGGCATGCTCGTGCGTTTCGACGCGAGCGAGAGCGCGCTCGGCCTCGAGCAGCCCGACGATCCGGTCGCGTGCCTCGAAGCGATCCAATCCCTGCAGCTCGGCGGGCACACGCCCGGCGGAATCGCGCTCCTCGCGCATCGTGCCGGTCTCGTCGATCACGACGGGAGCGGACAACCCGTGGCGCTTCCCCACGTCGAAATCGTTCGCGTCGTGCGCCGGTGTGATCTTGACCACGCCCGTACCAAACTCCGGATCGGCATAGTCGTCCGCAATGATCGGGATATCGACGTGCACGATCGGAAGCCGCACGGTTTTCCCGATCAGCGCGCGATATCGCTCGTCCTTCGGATTCACCGCGACGGCGACATCGGCGAGCATCGTCTCCGGCCGCGTCGTCGCAATCGTGACGCTGCGCGATGGATCGTCGGAGAGCGGATACTTGATGTGAAACAACGAGCCCGGCTCGTCCTGAAATTCCGCTTCCTCATCGCTCAGCGACGTGAGACAGCGCGGGCACCAGTGAATCACGCGGTGGCCCTTGTAGATCAGGCCGCGCTCGTACAGGCGCACGAACGACTCACGCACCGCGCGCGACAGCTCCGGCGAGAGCGTGTACGCCGTGCGATCCCAGTCGGCCGACGCCCCGATCGCGCGCAGCTGTTTGAGAATGACGCCGCCCTTCTCCTCGACGAACGCTCTCGTCCGCATTACGAACGTCTCACGTCCGAGATCGAAGCGCGTCTTTCCCTCCTGAGCGATCAGCCGCTCGACGACGTTCTGCGTCGCGATGCCGGCGTGATCCGTCCCAGGGACCCAGAGTGTTTCAGTCCCACGCATCCGCGCCCAGCGAACGAGGACATCCTGCACGGTGTAGGTGAGCCCATGACCGACGTGGAGAATGCCGGTCACGTTAGGCGGCGGCATGACGATGGTGAAGGGCGCGCGATCGCCGCCGATGCGCGACGATCGCGTCGCATCGGCCGCAAACGACCCGTGCTCCAACCACTGTTCGTAGACCTCGGACTCCGTTGTCGCGGGGTCGTATCTGTCAGGGAGCTCAGTCATGAATGGCAGAAAAGTAAACGAGCCGCATCGCTGCGGCTCGCTGATGGTCGGACAGGAACGAGGACTTACTATGTGCGACTCGTGTCGCCAAAGTCCGTGCGTTCGCCGCCGGGTTCGCGGGCCGCGTCGACACGCGCGCCTTGTACATCGACGTCGCGTCCACGCGCTACGTGATCTGCCTTGGGTACACCAGTCGGCGCGACTGGTGCGCCGCCTGTGCGATCGCCGCGAACGGTGCGCTTGCCGCCGCCGCGACGTCGCTCCGCGAGCCCTTCGGTGTCGTCCGCCGCGTTGCGAAGCTCGGCTTCCGTACTCATCCACCGATCCTCGAGCTCCACTTTCGGCGACGCATGACGATCGGGTTCCTGTGACGTCCCCTGACGCCGGCGACCAGTCCCAACGGTGCGTCCTTCCCAGCCAGTCTCCGTCAGCGACGGATCGCCCTGCCGCACGCGGCGCGAGGATTCGCGAAGCCGGCGCTCTTCGTCGCCAATGGACATGCGGTTCACGACCGTGTCGACGTCGGGCACCCCGCGGGCGATCGTGACCGCGTGCTCGGCTTCGTCGTCGGACTCTACCCAGCCCGCGAGCTCGATGATTCCATCACCGATCGATCCGATGTCGACTGCGCGCTCGCTGAGGATCGGGTCGTTGCGGAATGCTTCGAGCACGCGCTCTTCGAGCGACTCGTCGGACTCCTCCGACTCGAGCTCGTCCTCTTCGTACTCCTCGAGCTCTTCGTCCTCGGCCTCTGGCGCTGCCGCGAAGAAGCGACCGCCAGCGCGCCTTCGAATCTTCGAGGTGAGTCCGCCGAATCCACCAACCCGCTGCGCGACGAACATGCCCGCGGCAAATCCAGCAAGCGCGCCCACCAAGACGCCTACAATCGTGCCGGTCGACGACTCGTCATCGCGATAGCGGAATGGTGACATCGTCAGGTGTCCCTGTGGCGGAGGTAATTGACAAAGGGTAACTTACGCGCACAATCGTCTAGCGACAGGCGTGCAAGAAGAAGGCCACCTACGGTTCCTCAACTCATCGCATTTTTCGACGTCTCATGGCCGATTCACAACTCGATACTTCCGCATCCGCGAAGGAGGAGCGTCCGTCGATCGTTCGCTTCTCGCTATGGGCCGCCGTGGCGATCGCGTTGATCGTCGGTCTCGTGCTGTTCTTCCGCTACACGCGGTTGTTGACGCCACTGCTGTAGCATACCGGCATCGCCGCTATTCGCCCTCGAGGCGTCGCCGCGGCGACGCCTCGTTTGACGTGGTAGTTGGTAGTTGGTCGTTGGTCGTTGGTCGTTGGTCGTTGGTTATTGGTAATTGCTAGCGACGAGCCACGAACCACCAACCACCAACCACCAACCACCAACCACCAACCACCAACCACCAACCACCAACCACCAACCACCAACCACCAGCAACCAGCCACCAATGCAAACCGACGAGATCACACTCACGCTTCCCGATGGCGCCACTCGCACGGTGTCGCGCGGGACGCTGCCGAGTGAAGTCGTGCGGTCGATCGGTGAGCGGTTGTTGCGCGACGCGATCGCCGTCGAGATCGATGGCCAGATTCAGGATCTCATGACGCCGCTCCGATCGAGTGGATCCTTCCGCGTCCTGACGCGGAAAGATCCACGCTCGCTCGAGGTGCTTCGTCACTCGGCGGCGCACGTTCTCGCGACTGCCGTGCGTCGTCTCCGTCCCGAGGCGAAGATCGGGTTCGGTCCGGCGATCGAGGATGGCTTCTACTACGACTTCGAGGTCGACAAGCCCTTCACACCCGAGGATCTCGCCGCCTTCGAGGCGGAGATGAGCAAGGTTGCCGAGGAGAAGTACCCCTTCGTGCGCGCAGAAGTGTCGCGCAAAGACGCGCAGAGGATTTTTGTTGAGGATCCACTCAAGTTAGAGCGGCTCGGCGAACTCGGTGACGGCGAGGTGATCTCGACGTACACTGATGGTCCGTTTGTCGATCTGTGTCGTGGACCGCACGTGCCAGATACCTCGTACGTGCGTGCTACCAAACTGACCTCCGTAGCTTCCGCGTACTGGCGCGGCGACGAGAAGCGCCAGCAGTTGCAGCGTATTTACGGCACCGCGTGGTGGAAGCAGGAGGATCTCGATGCGTATGTCTTCCGCACCGAGGAAGCGAAGCGTCGCGATCATCGCAAGCTCGGTCGCGAGCTCGATCTCTTCCTGATGAGTCCTGTCTCGCCCGGTGCCACCTTCTGGACCGAGCGCGGGACGTTCCTGTATAACACACTCGTCGACTTCATTCGCGAGCGTCAACGCGGACAGTTTCAAGAGATCAAAACTCCGCTCATCTACAACAAGGCGCTCTGGGAGCAGTCGGGTCACTGGGGCAAGTATCGCGAGAACATGTTCCTCATACTCGACAAAGAGACGAATGAGCACGACATGTCGCTCAAGCCGATGAACTGCCCGTCGCACTACGTGCTGTACCTCTCGAAGCGGCATTCGTACCGCGAGCTGCCCAAGCGCTTCGTGACCTTCGACGTGCTGCATCGCAACGAGGTGACAGGCGCCCTGTCCGGACTCACTCGCGTTAGGCAGTTCCAGCAGGACGACTGCCACGTCTTTCTGCGCGAGGATCAGATCGAGCAGGAGGTCAAGTTCCTGATGGGCTTCATCCTCGCCTACTACGCGACGTTTGGTCTGACGGCGCAGGTGCGTTTCGCGACTCGGCCGCCGGTGCGGCTGGGCGACGATGCGCTCTGGGATCGCGCCGAGGCGGCGCTCAAGGCGGCGCTCGACGCCACGGGCGCCGCGTACGAGCTCAAGCCTGGCGACGGTGCGTTTTACGGCCCCAAGATCGATTTCGATGTCACCGACTCGTTAGGTCGCGCCTGGCAGCTGGGGACGATCCAGCTCGACTACAACGCGCCGGAGCGGTTCAACCTGCTCTATGTCGGCGAGGACAACGCCGAGCACCGTCCGGTGGTGATTCACCGCGCGGTGAGCGGCTCGCTCGAGCGATTCATCGCGATCCTCATCGAGCACTTTGCGGGTGCGTTCCCGGTGTGGCTGGCACCGGAGCAGGTGCGCGTGTTGCCGATCTCCGACGAGGTGAAGGAGGTCGCGGCGAAGATCGCGGTCGAGATGCGTGCGGCGGGCTTGCGCGCGTCGCTCGACGACCGTTCGGAAACACTCAACTATCGAATTCGTGACGGCGAGGTAATGAAGGTCCCGTACATGGCCGTTGTCGGCAAACGCGAAGCGGAGGCGGGAACCATCGCCGTGAGGGCGCGCGGGGCGGGGAAGAAGCAGGAGATCGTCCCGGTCGCGGAGTTCATCGAACGCATCAGGCGGGAGTCGGAGACGCGTGCACTGAGTACGTGAACGGCGGGAACCACGTGTGAAGCGGTTCCCGCCCTTCGATCCCGCATTAGCTTGAACGGCATGAGCACCCCAGTAATCCTCGCTGCCGCCCGGACGCCGATCGGCAAGTTCCTGGGCGGGTTATCAACGCTGTCTGCCCCCGAGCTCGGCGCTGCGGCCATCCGCGCTGCCGTCGAACGTTCCCGCGTTCCCGCGGACGACATCGACGAAGTCATCATGGGCAACGTCATCCAGGGCGGCGTCGGCCAGGCACCCGCGCGCCAGGCGGCCCTCAAAGCAGGTCTCCCTTCGAGCGTTTCGGCGCTCACCGTCAACAAAGTCTGCGGCTCTGGACTCAAGGCGGTGATGCTCGCCGCGCAATCGATTCGCGCCGGTGACGCCGAAGTCGTCGTCGCCGGCGGTCAGGAGTCGATGTCCAACGCGCCGTACTATGTCTATGGTTTGCGCAATGGCGTGAAGCTCGGCGATCAGCAGATGGTCGACGGCATGATCAAGGACGGCCTCTGGTGCGCCTTCTGCGACGTGCACATGGGCGGACACGCCGAGTATACGGCTCGTAAAGCACACGTCACGCGCGACATGCAGGACGACTTTGCCGTCGAGTCACATCGACGCGCTGCCGCCGCGATCGAGCGCGGCAAGTTCAAGGCGGAGATCACGCCAGTTTCGGTGCCGGGTCGCAAGGGTCCAACCGTCGTCGACACCGACGAAGGCCCGCGCAAGGACACAACGCGCGAGTCGCTTGCCAAGCTGCGTCCTGCATTTCCGCAGCAGGGCACGGCGGCCGAGCAACTCACGGTCACCGCCGGCAACGCATCGAGCCTGAACGATGGCGGCGCAGCGACCGTCGTCGCGAGTGAGGAATACGCCCGGGCTCATGGCCTTTCGATTCTTGCGCGGATCACGGGCTACGCAACTGGTGCGACGAATCCGGAAGATCTATTCTTCGCCCCGATTTACGCCGTGCGGAACCTGATGGCGAAGACAGGTACTCGTATCGGCGACTACGATCTCATCGAGGCGAATGAGGCCTTTGCCTCTCAGGCGATCGCCGACGGCCAGGAGCTTGGCTGGGACTGGAGTCGCGTCAACGTCAACGGCGGCGCGATTGCGCTCGGCCATCCGATCGGGGCGAGCGGGGCGCGGGTGTTGACGACGCTCCTCTATGCCATGCAGGATCGTGGAGCGCGCACCGGCCTCGCGACACTCTGCCTCGGCGGCGGCGACGCTGTTGCTCTGAGCGTCGAACGTGTCGATTGATGAAGCTCTAAAGCCCCCTGGCCCCTACCCCAGCGTCCGTCGATGAGTACTCTCTTAACTCCCGTCCGTTCTGCGCGCGATACCCGCGTCGCCCTCGTCGGCATCACCGGCTTCGCGATCGCGCTCGCCGCCGCGTCGCAGGTCGCGATTCCGCTGCCGTTGACGCCCGTGCCAATCACGTTGCAGCCGCTCGTGGTCGCACTCGCTGGCCTGATGCTCGGGCCAACCGCGGGCGCCGCGAGCATGGTCCTCTATCTCGCCGCGGGCGCCGCCGGATTGCCCGTGTTCGCACCGATCGGCGCGCCGGGTATCGCACGCTTTTTCGGACCCACCGGCGGTTATCTCATCGCTTATCCCGCGGCCGCCTTCGTTGCTGGAGTGCTCGCCCGCCGTGAGCCGAGTCTGGTCGGCCGCTGGCTCGCGGCCACCGCTGGCGTCGTCGTGATCCTCTTCGGCGGCGTCGCACAGCTCGCGATCGTCAGTCAGAGCGTCGGCCGAGCGATAGCTATTGGGCTCACGCCCTTTGCGCTGCTCGATATCGTCAAGGCGTTCGTCGCCGCGCTCATTGCCGGACGTCGCCTCCCGAGCATTCGTCAGGCAGATTGAACGCTCGTGCATGGCTGTTCACGGCCGAGGGCCGGCTCCGCGCCCCTTGGCGGCTTCTCTTTTTCCTCGCGGCCACGTACTGCTGCGGACTCATCGCATCGATCGTAATCGCGCCGGCAATAGCATTTCTGTATTCAGTCACGCGGCTGCGCCTCTCGTCGGAAGGGTGGATCATCGTCGCCGCGCTCGTTGGCGGACACGCCACAACCCTGCGCTTCGTCGATAATCGGCCATGGTCCGATGTATGGATGGACCGGCGCGCCGCCCACCCCGCGCTTCTTGCGCGGGGCTTCTTGTTTGGGGCCTTCGCCATCGCGCTCCCGACGCTCTTCCTCATCGCCATTGGGTGGATGACTCTGCGTTCGAGCGCCAGCGGCTCCCTCGGGGGAGCGGCGCTTCGTGTTTCGATGGTCCTGCTTCCCGCTGCCTTTTACGAGGAGCTCGCGACGCGCGGCTACATCTTCACCGTGTTGCGAGAAACATTCGGTTGGCGTACGACGCTCATCGCGACCAGCGTGATCTTTGGGCTACTGCATCTTCAGAACTCGGGGGCGAACGTCGAGTCGATCACCCTCGTCATCCTCGCTGGCGTCTTTCTCGGTGGGCTGCTCGTCGCGACGAGAAGCTTGTACGCAGCGTGGATGGCCCACTTCGCGTGGAACTGGACGATGGCGGTGGTCTTTCACACCGCCGTGAGCGGGCTGGCCCTCGAATCGCCGGACTATCGTTATGTAGATGCCGGTCCCGACTGGGCAACTGGCGGAGTGTGGGGGCCCGAAGGCGGCGCAGCGGGTGGACTCGGGATGTTGGGCGGACTCGCCTACCTTTATGCGCGACGCAATTCACGCCGACGAGAACTTCCCGACGAATGACCACGACCGAACAAATCGCCGTACTCGGCGCGGGCCAGATGGGCAACGGTATCGCCCACGTCTTCGCGCAGAGCGGCTTTGCGGTGACCATGATCGACGTCTCGAACGACGCGCTTGCCAGGGGCCGGGCGACGATCGCTTCGAACCTCGAGCGACAGATCAAGAAGGGCTCACTCGTTGCCGATCAGAGGGACTCGATTCTTAGCCGCGTGACCACCGCATCATCGACCGAGGCGGTGGCTGATGCTTCTCTGGTGATCGAAGCCGTCACCGAGAATCGTGAGCTCAAATTCAAGATCTTCGGTGATCTCGATCGACGCGCGCGCTCCGACGCGATTCTCGCGTCGAACACGAGCTCCATCTCGATTACCGAGATCGGTGCGCGCACTCGCCGCCCCGAACTCGTCATCGGCATGCATTTCATGAATCCGGTGCCCGTGATGCAGCTCGTGGAAGTGATCCGCGGTCTTGCGACTTCGCAGGAGACGACGACGCGGGTGCTCGCACTGAGCAAGGCCGTCGGAAAGACGCCCGTCGAGGTGCAGGATTATCCAGGCTTCGTGGCGAATCGCGTGCTGATGCCGATGATCAATGAGGCCGTGTATTGTCTGATGGAGGGTGTCGGCAGCGCTGAGGCGATCGACACCGTAATGAGGTTGGGTATGAATCATCCGATGGGCCCGCTCGCGCTGGCGGACCTCATCGGACTCGATACCTGCGTCGCCATCCTCGAGGTGCTGCACGAGGGTCTCGGCGATCCCAAGTATCGCCCGTGTCCGCTACTCAGGAAATACGTTGCGGCAGGGTGGCTGGGACGAAAGACGAAGCGAGGATTTTACGCGTACTGAGGTTGTTGGTGGTTGGTGATCGGTGGTTGGCGGGTAGGGACTGCCGGAACGAAGCGCTGGCAAATCCGAACGCACCAATCACCAACCACCAATCACCAATCACAAATCACGACCATGGCTTGGGCTCTAACTCCGCTAACTGAAGAACAACGCGAGATACAGCGCGTCGCGCGCGATTTTGCGCAGCGAGAGATCGCGCCCAACGTCGATCGGTGGGATCGCGACCAGCAGTTCGACCCGGCGATGGTGGGGAAGCTGGGCGAGCTTGGCTTCCTGGGGATGCTTCTCCCGGAGGAGCACGACGGCCTCGGCCTCGATATGCTCACGTATCTCGTCGCGCTCGAGGAGATCGCGACCGTGGACGCGTCGATCGCGGTGATGATGAGCGTTCACAACTCGCTTCCGACGCAGATGATTCTTCGCTGGGGAAGCGAGGAGCAGAAGAAACGGTATCTGGGTCCGATGGCGCGGGGCGAGCAGCTCGGCGCCTTTGCACTTTCGGAACCGGACGCGGGCTCGGACGCTGCGTCGCTCCGCGCTCAGGCCGTGCGCGATGGTGAGTGCTGGGTGTTGAATGGCACGAAGGCGTGGGTGACGAGCGGTACGCAGGCAGGTGTCATCCTCGCGATGGTTCGCACCGACACGCCGAAGGACCGTCGCGGTGCACGCGGCATCAGCGCGTTCATCATCACGCCGGATTTGGCGGGGTTCAGCGTCGGCAAGAAAGAAGACAAGATGGGACTTCGCTCGTCGCCCACGGTGCAGATCAGCTTCGACAATTTGCGCGTGCCGGCGGCGAATCTCCTGGGAGAGGAAGGCAGCGGTTTCATTTATGCGATGCAGTCGCTGGACAATGGCCGGCTCGGGATCGCGGCGCAGGCAATCGGGATTTCCGAAGCAGCGTTGCGCCTCTCGTCTCGCTATGCGGCAGAGCGGCGCCAGTTCGGTAAGCCGATCAAGGAATTTCAGGCAATCCAGTTCAAGCTCGCCGACATCGCGACGCGCGTGAGCGCTGGCCGAGCGCTCCTCCACGCCGCGGCGACGGCGAAGGATCGTGGAGAACACGTGAGGCAGTTCAGCGCGATGGCGAAATTGTTCGCGAGCGAGACGGCGATGGCGGCGACGTCGGAGGCGATCCAGATCTTCGGCGGCTACGGCTATGTGAAGGACTATCCTGTGGAACGCCTCTTTCGCGACGCGAAGGTTACCGAGATCTACGAAGGCACGTCCGAAATTCAGAGAATTGTCATTGCGCGCGAGTTGTACTCGCGTAGCACATAATCACTGGTGCTAGGCCCCCAAGCCCTAGCCCCTAGCCCCCTGTTTCCGATGGAAACATCAACACTTGAAGGTCCAGTTCAGTCGGCGCCGATGCCGGGCATGCAACTCTTCGAAACCATCGCCAGCATGGGGCACGAGCAGCTCGTGCTCTGCCAGGATGCAGCGTCCGGCTATCGCGGTATCATCGCCGTCCACAGCACGGTGCTCGGTCCCGCGTTAGGCGGCACGCGCTTCTGGAGCTACGCCACCGATGACGAGGCCATCGTCGACGCGCTGCGGCTCGCGCGTGGGATGACGTACAAGAACGCGGTCGCCGGGCTCAATCTCGGCGGCGGCAAGTCGGTCATCATCGGCGACAACAAGACGACGAATCGCGAGCTGCTCTTTCGCGCGCACGGGCGCTTCGTCGAGAGCTTGGGCGGCAGATACATCACCGCGGAGGATGTCGGTACGAGTACCGCCGACATGGACTTCGTCCACATGGAGACCGATTACGTCACCGGTCTCGCGGGCAGGTCGGGAGATCCATCGCCCGTCACGGCGCACGGGGTGTTCCGCGCGATCCAGGCAGCGGCGAAGGAGCGCTGGAATAGCGACGACGTCTCGGGACGCACGATCGCGCTCCAGGGCTGCGGCCACGTCGGTTACTATCTTGCTAAAGAGCTGCACGAGGCCGGTGCGCGGCTCGTCGTCACCGACATCGATGCCGAGCGCGTGAAGCGTGTGACGAACGAGTTCGGGGCGCGCGCCGTCGCGTCCGAAGATATCTACGCCGTCCAGGCGGACGTCTTCGCGCCGTGCGCGTTAGGCGCGATCATCAACGACAAGACGATTGCGCAGCTCAAGGTCGAGATCGTCGCCGGCGCGGCGAACAATCAGCTGCTCGACGAGCGCCACGGCGAAGAGCTCGAGGATCACGAGATTCTCTATACGCCCGACTACGTCGCCAACGCCGGCGGTGTGATCAACGTCTACAGCGAGCTGGCCGGCTGGACGTCGGCGCGCTCTTTCCGAAAAGCCGACGAGATCTACGACACGGTGCTGCGCGTCTTCGCGATCGCCAAGGACGAGCGCATCCCCACCTACCTCGCCGCCGACCGCCTCGCCGAGCAGCGCATTCACGCCGTGAACGCGATGGTGCGTACCTGGCCGCAGTGGCCGAACAAATAGGTGGTTGGCCGCGGGTGGTTGGTCGTTGGTGAACACCAACAACCAACTACCAACCACCAGAAAATCCATTGATGCCTCCAATTCTGATCGCCTCCGACCACGCCGGGTTCGAGCTCAAGGAAAAGCTCGAGCGATGGCTTCGCGAGACGGGCTACACGGTGAAGGATCTCGGTACCAATGGCGAGGAGTCCACCGACTATCCTGACTACGCCCATCCTCTCGCCCAACAAGTCTCCGATGGCGTTGCCGACCGGGGCGTTTTACTCTGTGGGACGGGGCTCGGTATGAGCTACGTCGCGAATCGGTATCCGCATGTTCGCGCCGCCGTCGCCTGGTCGCCGGAGGTTGCCGAGCTGGCGCGGCGGCACAACGACGCAAATGTTCTCGCGCTACCTGCCCGCTTCCTCTCCGAGGCTGAGGCGCGCCAAATTCTCCAGACGTGGCTGGACACGCCGTTCGAGGGTGGCCGGCACGAACGCCGCATCGAGAAGATCGAACGCGACGCCGCGAGCACGGCGGCTGCGCATAACGAGGGACGGTCTCAACCTACGGAGACGCGTTGATGACGAATTGGTCGAGTTGGGATCGGTGCCCGCCCGGTGACGCGCTGCGCGCCGCCGATCCGGATATTGCTGATCTCATCGAGAGGGAGATTCAGCGGCAGAACGAAGGGCTCGAGCTGATCGCGAGCGAGAACTTCGTTTCGCCGGCCGTACTCGAAGCAATGGGCTCACCGCTCACGAACAAGTACGCGGAAGGATTGCCGGGAAAACGGTACTACGGCGGCTGCGAGGTGGTCGACGAAGTCGAGCAGCTCGCGATCGACCGTGCGAAAGAGCTGTTCGGCGCCGATCATGCGAACGTGCAGCCGCACTCGGGCGCGCAGGCGAATTACGCGGCAATGATGGCTTTCATAAAACCCGGCGACACCTTCTTGGGCATGGATCTCTCTAATGGAGGTCATCTGACCCATGGCTCGCCGGTGAACTTCTCGGGAATGTTGTTTCGCGCCGTCTCCTACGGTGTTACCGACGACGGCTTTCTCGATTATGACGACGTGCGCCGCAAGGCGCGAGAGCATCACCCGCGTTTGGTGCTGGCTGGTTACAGCGCGTATTCTCGGATACTCGATTTCGCGGCCTTCGCGGAGATCGCGAAAGAGATCGGCGCCATCTTCATGGTCGACATGGCGCACTTCGCAGGACTCGTCGCCGCGGGCGTGCATCCGTCGCCTGTGCCGCACGCCGACATCGTGACGACGACGACGCACAAGACGCTCCGTGGCCCGCGCGGTGGACTCATTCTTTGCCGAGCGGCGCATGCGAAGGCGATCGACAAGTCGTTATTCCCCGGCTCGCAGGGCGGGCCGCTCGAGCACGTCATCGCCGCCAAGGCCGTCTGCTTTCGCGAAGCGCTCGACCCCGCGTTCAAACGATATGCCAGTCAGATCGTCACGAACGCGAAGGCGCTCGCCGCCGCGCTCGCCGAGCGAGGCTTCCACATCGTCTCCGGCGGGACGGATAATCACCTCATGCTCGTCGATCTGCGCAACAGAGGCCTAACGGGAAAGATCGCGCAGAACGCGCTCGACAATTCTGGAATAACCGTCAACAAAAATACCGTTCCGAAAGAAACCCAGTCGCCATTCGTGACGAGCGGCATCCGAATCGGAACCCCCGCGGTTACAACACGCGGAATGAGAGAAGGCGAGATGCGACGCATCGCGGATCTGATAGATCGGGTGCTCCGAGCGCCGGAAGATCAAAACGTGCTAAACGCGGTCCGAGGCGAGGTCCGCGAGCTCGCGAACGCATTCCCACTCTATCCGGTGTCGGCGACCGCCGGCCGGTGAGCACGCCCGACGCGCTCGCTCGCCTCGCCGCGCTGCCGGCGGAGCCGCTCTTCGCTCCGCCGTCGCCCCTCGACGAGGCGAAGCGTCTCCGAGCGGCGCTTGGTCCGAACGCGCCGCGCATTTTCGTCAAACGGGACGACGCCATTCCATTCGGCTTCGGCGGCAACAAGATTCGCAAGCTCTCCCTCGTCGCCGTCGAGGCGCGAGCGCGTGGTGCCGACACGCTGATCACCGTCGGTGGCGTGCAGTCGAATCACATGCGGGCAACGGCCTCGACGGCCGCTCGGCTCGGTATGCAATGCGTTCTCATCGCGAACGGTTCACCGCCGCCGGTGCCACGCGCCAATGCATTGCTCGACGCGCTCCTCGGCGCCGAGATCCAATACGTGGCGTCGCGTGAGCAACGTGCGACGACGATGCAAACGCTCGCCTCGCGTATGCGCGTCGACGGTCGCAAGCCATTCGAGATACCGCTCGGTGCATCGACACCAGTCGGCGCGGCCGCGTTCGTACGCGCTATTGGTGAACTGAAGTCGCAGCTTCCTGCGGGTGTGGTGCCCGACGCGATCATTCATGCAACGTCGTCAGGCGGTACGCAGGCCGGATTGACGGCTGGATGCGCGCTCCACGGCGTGTCGACTCGAGTCGTCGGCGTTAGCGCCGATGATCCGGCGTCGGCGATCGAGGCGACGGTGCGCGGCGTCATCGATGGTCTCGGAACGCTCGCCGGGGTGGACGGCCCCGCGTTGGCGCGCAGCGTGCACGTGACCGTCGACGACACGTTCGTCGGCGACGGCTACGGGATCGCGACACCTGCGTCACGGGAGGCGCAGAGCCTTGCTGCGCACACCGAGGCGCTCTTCGTCGATCACACTTATACCGCCAAGGCGCTGGCAGCTCTCATCGCGTACGTTCGCGCTGGCAGGTTCCGCGCCGAGCACACGATCGTCTTCTGGCATACAGGCGGTCAAGTCGGACTTTTCGCTTGACACGCTGAAGCAAACGAGGGAGTTGTGAACCTGGCGGACAGCCCACATCTTTTCAGTCGAACGAAGGGAGCGAGCGAGCACAGTGGCCGAGTTGGCGTTTCGAGATGGGATCATGGACCGCATCCGCATGCGGGAATCGCGCTTCGACGAGCGCGCGTATCTCTTCGTCCTCACGGCCCTCGAGTATTGTCAGCAACGCCTGCCGGAGCGACGCCACATCAATGGACGCGAGCTCGCGATCGCCTGTCGTGAGCTCGCAGTTGACCATTACGGCGTCCTCGCGCGGCTCGTGCTCGAACATTGGGGAGTTCGCACGACGGCGGACATCGGTAATGTCGTGTTCACGCTCGTCGACCTCGAGCTGCTCATGAGTCAACCGTCCGACACGCGCGAAGAATTCATCGGCGTCTACGACTTCGAGGAGTCGTTCGAGCGCGAATATCCATGGTGTGGGGTGCAGCCCGTCTAGGGCTGGCTACGACCGGCGACGAGCGCGCGTGCAGCGCGCGCGGCTCTATGAGCTTCTGCGAGCGCAGCGAGCAAGGGCGTCGCCACGGGATGGGGAGGGAGAATGGAGAAGGCGACGGAGTTGCCGAGCTGCCGCAAGTGCAAAGAAGGACTCTTACTCCCACTCAGCGACTACGGTCGCGATGGCGCGCCGATCACGTACAAGGCGTGGGCATGCAGCAATCCCGAATGCGGTTTCAACGTGCGCATCGATAACGGTGAGCTGAGCTACGGACGCACGATCGGGACGTCACACAAATAACGACGACGTAGCTGGCGACATGCGCGACGATTGGCCGCGCGTTCTCGTCGTCGATAGTGAACAATCGGCCGCACGCGATGCGGCGGCCATCGCTGGCGGTGTTCCGTCTCGCGCGCTGATGCAGCGCGCCGGTGCCGCCATGGCGGGCGAACTAATGCTGCGTGCGCCACGACGCCTCGCCGGTGGCGTGCGTGTCTTCGCCGGACCCGGCAACAATGGTGGCGACGCATGGGTCGTCGCCCGCGCGCTCGCGGCGACGGGCATTGCGGTGCGCGTCGTGGAGGCCGCGCCGCCGAAGACGCCGGACGCGATTGCCGAGCGCGCGCTCGCAGTGCCATTCGTGACGCTTGATGGTCCCGGCTCCTTTGGGACGAGCGAGCGCAGCGAAGGGGTTACAATAGACGGTTTACTCGGCACGGGCTCGTCAGGCACCCCGCGCGGAGCAATTGCCGACTGCGTGAGCGCGATCAACGAAGCGCGCACGCGTGGCGCGCTCGTCGTTGCGATCGATCTGCCGACGGGACTCGATGCGACAACCGGCGAAGCGACGCACGCCGTCCAGGCGGACCTCACGTTCACCTTTGGCGCGGTGAAGCGCGGACACCTCGTGACTCGTCAGGCGTGCGGCACCATCGTCGTGCTCGACATCGGACTCGGCGCGCATGCATCGCGCAAGGATGGTGCGCCGCCGATCGTCGACGAGGCGTGGGTTTTTCGAAACGTGCCGCCGATCGCCGCCGATGCGCATAAGGGGACACGAAAGAAGTTGGCCATCGTCGGTGGCGCGCCTGGTATGGCCGGCGCTTCCATTCTCGCCGCGCGCGCGGCGATGCGCAGCGGGATCGGCATGGTGCGGCTGGTCGTCGCTCCAGAGAGTCTGGCCGTCGTCCAAGCGGCCGAGCCGTTCGCGCTCGCGGGAAGCTGGCCCGGCGATGCGAAATCGCTCGAGCGGGAAGTCCTTTCGTGGGCGGACGGCGTCGTCATCGGACCCGGCCTGGGCCGGAGCACCGAGTCGCGTGCTCTTGTCGAGCGCGTACTCGCGAGCTGGCAGGGGCCGGTACTGCTCGATGCCGATGCACTCAACGTCTTCGATGGCGACGCCGATGCGCTCGCGCGTGCCGTTGGCCAGCGGCAGGTGCTGCTCACGCCACACCCGGCAGAATTCTCGCGGCTCGCTTCGATGAAGATCGAGCAAGTTCTCTCCGAACGCTTCGGGGTCGGTGCCGTGTTTGCGAAGCGCCTCGGTGCAACCGTCTTGTTCAAAGGCACTCCGACGACCATCTCGGGGCCTAACGGCGATCGGCTCGTCAGTGCGGCGGGAAATCCCGTTCTCGCCGCTGCGGGGAGCGGCGACATTCTCTCCGGCATCGCCGGCACGTTGCTCACGCAGATCGGTGACGCGCTGACGGCAGGCGCCGTCGGCGCCTGGATTCACGGCCGCGCTGCTGAAATTGCCGTTCTGCCCGACAAGGGTCGCGCCCCGCGCTCCGCACCCCGCACGCCGCGCGTCCGCGGCTTCACACTCGAGGACGTGCTCCTCGCCTTGCCGTCATGCTGGCCGCGCGCGGCTCCGTTGCCCCGATATCCGGTATTGCTCGAGCTCCCCGCTGTCGGAGAGGGCGCGTGAGCCCGGAGGCGAGCCAGCCAAGCCTCGCGCTCGGCGGTGGTGCTGAGTTCGATGCCATTCGCGCGATGCTCGGGCGGTGGGGCAAGCGAGCGACCGGGATCGGCGACGACGCCGCGGTCCTACATGTCCCACGAGGAGATTCGCTTGTCGTCAGCGTCGACACCACGCTCGAGGGCCGGCATTTCCGCACCGGCTGGCTCTCCGCGCGCGAGATCGGCTACCGCGCCGTCACCGCGGCGCTCAGCGATCTCGCCGCGATGGCCGCTCGCCCGTTAGGCGTCCTCGTTGCGTTCAATCTCTCGCCATCGTATCGGGACAGCCTGGCTGACCTCGCCGACGGTATCGGCGATGCCCTCGAGGCAGCCGGGACATACATACTCGGCGGAAACGTATCGGCTGCCGATACGCTCGGCCTAACGACGACCGTGCTCGGTTCCGTCTTTACTCCACTTGGGCGTGATGGGCTGCGCCCGGGCGACCGCATTTATGTCACCGGTTGTTTCGGAGGGCCGGCGGCGGCTGTTGCGGCGTGGCAGAAGGGTACGGTGCCGAAGCCGGAGCTCCGCGCACGCTTTGCGCGACCGGTCGCCCGTTTGCGAGAGGCGCGCTGGCTTGCGGACCGTGGCGCGGTTGCCGCAATTGATATCTCCGACGGTCTCGCTGCCGACCTCGAGCACCTCGTCGCCGCGAGCGACGTCGGCGCCGACATCGACCTCGCCCGACTCCCACTCGTCGACGGCTTGCGAGATGTCATTCAGGCGGCGGCCAGCGGCGAAGAATACGAATTGCTCGTTGGGGCGCGCGCGGAGTTGGACACCGCCGAATTCGAGCGGATGTTCAACCTGCCGCTCACTGCCATTGGCCGTGCGACGTCCCGCGACGAGGGCATCCTATTTCGGCGTGGCGAAGAGCGCGTTGCGAAGCCTTCAGGCTACGATCACCTTTCTCTTTGATGCGCATCGCCCTGGTCGGTATTATCGGACTTATCATGACGGCCATTCTCGCGCCCGTCGTGATCGTCGCGCGCCTTCTCGGAGCGAAGGAGGGACCGCGTAGCATCTACGCTTGGGCGACACGAGCCTGGGCGAGATCGTTGCTCACGGCGGCCGGCGTTCGGACGCGCATCCACAACCCCGAGTTGCTCTCGAGCGGCCGCGGCGTGGTGTACATCTCCAACCACGTGAGCTGGTTCGATGTGTTCGCGCTCGCTGCGGAACTGCCGCGGTACAGCTTCATCGCCAAGTCCGAGTTGAGGAGAATTCCGTTGTTCGGCTATGGCGCTGAGGCCGCCGGAATCGTCTTCCTCGATCGCGACAATCGTAAGGCGGCGTTCGAGTCGTACAAGCTCGCCGCGAAAGAGGTCGAGCGTGGTCGATCGATCGTCGTGTATCCCGAGGGCACACGCGGCCGGGACTATCATCTGCGCCCCTTCAAGAAGGGTCCGTTCGTCCTCGCCATCGCATCGCAATGCCCGATCGTTCCGACCGTCGTCCATGGCTCGCGCGAAATCATGCCCAAGGGCTCATTCCGCATTCGTCCGGGAATCATCGACGTGCACTTCCTCGATCCGATCGAAACCAAGGGACTCGACTACGATGACCGCGCCGAGTTGATGACGCGGGTCTGGACGCGCATGGCCGATACGATGCGCGACAAGTACGGCGTCGGAACCGATGAGTATCCAATTGCAGAAGTGGGTGAAAGAACGGCCTGATGCGCTGTGGAGTGACGAGTGACGCGTAGCGGAGTCCTAGCACCTAGCACCGACCACCTAGCACCTAGCCCCTAGCCCCTCCCAACGTGTCCCAGATCGTCGATATTCACGCCCGCGAGATCCTCGACAGCCGCGGCAATCCAACCGTGGAAGCCGACGTCATTCTCGATGACGGAGTCATGGGACGCGCCGCCGTCCCGAGTGGCGCGAGCACCGGCGAGCACGAAGCCATCGAATTGCGCGACGGCGAGACCGACCGTTACGGCGGCAAAGGCGTTAGGCACGCCGTGCGCAACATCGAAGAGGCAATCGCGCCCGCGCTGCGTGGTTGCGAAGCGACCGATCAGCTTGGCGTCGATACGACGATGCTCGAGCTCGACGGCACGGCTAACAAGTCCAAGCTCGGCGCCAATTCGCTGCTCGCCGTCTCCATGGCGACGTCACGCGCCGCGGCGCTTTCCGTTGGCTTGCCCCTCTACCGCTATCTCGGCGGGCCGCTCGCGCGCGTGATGCCCGTGCCGATGATGAACATTCTCAACGGCGGTGCGCACGCGAGCAACACGGTGGACTTTCAGGAGTTCATGATCGTGCCGGTCGGCGCCGAGACGTTCAGCGATGCATTGCGTATGGGCGCTGAAGTGTTTCACGCGCTCAAGAAGGTGCTCGGCAAGCGGAAGCTGAGCACGGGCGTCGGCGACGAAGGCGGCTTCGCTCCGGACCTCCGTGATGATGAGGAAGCGCTCAATGTCATCATCGAGGCGATTCAGAGCGCCGGTTATGCGCCAGGCAAGGAGATCGCGCTGGCGCTCGACGTCGCGGCGAGCGAGCTCTATCAGGACGGCGCCTACGTCTTCAAGAAGAGCGGGGCAGGGAAGAAGGACGCCGAGGGGATGATCGAGCTCTATCGCTCGTGGCTCAACGAGTACCCGATCGTGTCGATCGAGGATGGTCTCGCCGAGGACGACTGGGACGGCTGGGCAAAGCTCACGAGCGCGATCGGCGAGCGATGCCAACTCGTCGGTGACGACATCTTCGTCACGAACACCGAGCGACTCGCGCGTGGTATCGAGAACGGCGTCGCCAATGCGATTCTCATCAAGGTGAATCAGATCGGGACACTCAGCGAAACCCTCGAGGCGATCGAGATGGCGCGTGCCGCGGGGTATCTGTCAGTCATCTCGCACCGCTCTGGCGAGACGGAAGACACGTTCATCGCGGACCTCGCGGTCGGGACCGGCGTCGGGCAGATCAAGACGGGCTCGGCGAGCCGCACCGACCGCGTCGCGAAGTACAACCAGCTGCTGCGCATCGAGGAGCAGCTTGGCGCCGCCGCCGAGTTCCCCGGCGGCGCGCTCTACGGTTTATAGAATGCTCATCGGTGGTTGGTGATTGGTCGCTGGTGATGGCGAAACATTCCTCGCTGCCTCGATTGCTCTGGGCGGCCGTCATCGCCGGCGCGCTGGTGTTCGCCGTGCAGGGCGGTGAGTACAGCACACTCGACCTCGTGCGGCAGCGTCGCGATCGCGAGCAGATGGTCGCCGCGATCGATTCCCTCACGCGCGTCGTCGATTCGCTGCAACACTACCGCGACCGGTTGCAGCACGATCCGAAGTTGCAGGAGCGGCTTGCGCGCGAAGACTTCGGCATGGTGCGCGGCACGAAGGAGCTGCTGTATCGTTTTGCGGGGCCGCGCGACAGCGCGCGTGATTCGGCAGCGAAACGGCGGCGGTAGACGTGCTTGTCGTTCGTAGCGACGAAGGCTCTGCTTTCCTGTCTTAGTGAAGGCGGGGACGTGACTTGACTTCGTTTAGGTGCCCGGTAACTTCCAACGCACTGACGCGGGGTGGAGCAGCCTGGTAGCTCGTCGGGCTCATAACCCGAAGGTCGCGGGTTCAAATCCCGCCCCCGCTATTGAGACGGCCGGTCCGCGAGGGCCGGCCGTTGCGTTTCAGCGGTTTGCTCGCTGATTTTGCAACGAGGGGCAGGGTAGCTCAGGTGGTTAGAGCACGGCACTCATAATGCCGGGGTCGTGGGTTCGAGTCCCACCCCTGCTACCAGCTAAGCGATAAGGGCGATGCGAGTCACGACGCATCGCTCTTGTCGTTTCTAGGCTCCGGCTGTTTAGTGGGACAGACTTGGGACAGGCGCGCCGAGCGACAGGGCGCGCAGTGCCAGATTCTTGGGCCACCCTATATGACAAGCGGAGCGGGCGTCGAGTAGCGCCGCACGGCGCTACTGCGAGCGGTCTGTGTTCTCCGGCGTCGGCGCCTCATCGACTCGTCGCTCATTACGGCGCTGCTGCCGCTCGGAGCGCTTGAGGTCCTTCTTGGTCTTGCGGTCCTGTTCTTTACGACGCTTCTCGAAATCGTAGTTGCGCTTGGGCGGCACGGCTGCCTGGTGGTTGAGGTCAAGGCGCGCGGAGGAGACCGCGGCCCATTAAAGCTATCAGCCACGACTCCTTGCTATGAGGCGCCGCTAGCACCGGTACGATGCTTGTCGGGGCTTGTGCCCAGATGGACATGGACTCTTTGCATGTCGCGAACCATGGCGTCGTTATGTTGCTCCGGCTCGCGATCCAGCGTTAGCTGACGGCTCGATCAGCATCGGTCATGACGTTATCGAGCCGCCGCTTCGCGACGCTGGTGTCCCGGGGGTAGCGCGCTTGGAAGTTGCTCCCTCACTCAGTGATTTGGATCACGATCGGTCTGTTTCTTGCCAAGCGTTGCGCCATCGAGAGTCGGGATCTGCCGACAATGCTGGTGCGAGCTATGGTGTGTGCAGCTCACTGATTATCAAACGCTCATTCCCTCGACCGATGATTCCTCAAGTCAAATGGTGGCGCGCCAAGACTTCGCCGGTTCTCGGTTCCGGCCGCGCCGACTGGTTCCAGCAGCAGAACACCTATCCCGGATTCGTGGTCAATCAGGCTCCTTGCAAGGGCAACGTGCGACTCTTCCGGGATCTCGACGCCTTCAGGTCGCATGATGGTTCCTTCTCCGTCGACCTTCCTCTCGACTCGCTCGATGAGGTACAGGAGCACGGGGAACCGCCTGCCACCGTGCAGCTCGCGTGACGCACAGGCGCGACGCCGGTTTCACCATGCGCTGCCGCGGGGCTCGCCATCGGGCATGAAACGGCTGCAAGTTCTCGACGCCACAATTCCCCCCGTCGATGAACTTGCAGCCCGGTTCTCCAAACGTCACTCCAAATACGCGAGCCCGACGTTCCGTCGCGGGACTCGCCCTCGCGCTCACGGCGAGCGTCTCGCCGTTCGTCGGCGCTCGAGCCCAGAGCCTGGGTGACGTCGTCGACGTCGGCGCCGAGTTTCTGAAACCGGAACAGGTGCTCTTCGTCGCGAGCCGCGTCATTCGGTTCGATCCGCGCACCGGGCGCGGAGCCTTGCAGTGGGACCGCTACGTGCGCCAGCCGAGCTTCAACTTTCAGAAAATCGATCGCGGCTTTGCGCGCGCACCGTCGAATGAATTCCCACAGACGGAGTACGACCGCGATCCGGTACTGTCTTTCGCCATCGATTTCGTGAGTCCGCGTACGGTGCGTCTTCGCTTCGCGACGCGTGACGTCCCGCTCGCGGAGCTCGAGAGCACGCCATCGCTCATGCTCGCCGGCCCGGTCCCGATCGACAGCTCGTGGCGCGTCGAGACGAGCGACAGCGTCGTGACCTATCGAAGCGCGTTCGGCAGACTGCGGATGATAAAAGACCCGTGGTCGATCGAGTTGTACGATGCCGCAGGGCATCTCCTCACACGCACGCAGCGCCTCAACGAACCGCCCTCGTTGACGACGTACGTTCCATTCTCCTTCCTCCGTCGCTCGCGCGACGTCGGGCGCAGCGCTGCCGCAACCTTCGAGCTCTCGCCTAACGAAAAGATCTACGGCTTCGGTGAATCGTTCACGCGCCTCGATAAGCGTGGCCAGCGGATCGTTGCATTCCTGCGCGACGCAATGGGCGCTCAGAGTCCGCTGCAGTATAAGGCGATTCCGTTCTTTCTCAGCAGCAACGGCTACGGAATGTTCGTGCACACGTCGGCGCCGGTCACCTTCGACGTCGGCGCCGAGTTCGATGCACACCACGCGATCTATACCGGCGACGAGCTACTCGACCTCTTCGTCTTTCTCGGCGCACCGAAGGACGTCGTGAGCGAGTACACCGCGTTGACGGGACGAAGTCCGGTGCCGCCCCTCTGGTCCTTTGGGTTCTGGATGAGCCGCATCACGTACAACTCCGAAGCACAGGTGCGTGACGTCGCCGCCAAGCTGCGACAGTATCGCATTCCGGCGGATGTGCTCCACCTCGACACGGGCTGGTTCGAGACCGATTGGCGCGGCGACTTCCAGTTCTCGCGATCGCGGTTCACGGATCCGGCGAAAATGATCGGCGATCTCGCTGCCCAGGGCTTCCATGTGAGTCTCTGGCAGTACACGTACTTCACGCCCAAGAATCCGCTGTGGCGCGTGCTCGTCGACAGCGGATATTTCGTGCCTAACGAAGGCGGACGGCTCCCGGCTGAGGACGCAGTGCTCGACATGAGCAATCCGGCAGCGGTTCGCTGGTACCAGCGAAAGCTGAGGGCTCTGCTCGAGATGGGGGTGAGCGTCATCAAAGCCGACTTCGGCGAAGGGGCCCCCCTCACCGGGATCTATCACTCCGGACGCACCGGTTGGTACGAGCATAACCTGTATCCGTTGCGCTATCAGGATGCCGTGACCGAGGTGACGCGAGAAGTCCGTGGACCTAACGAGGGAATCATCTGGGCCCGAAGCGCGTGGGCGGGGAGCCAGCGATACCCTGTGCACTGGGGCGGCGATGCCGAGAACACCAATCAGGCGATGGCTGCCGAGCTCCGCGCCGGTCTGTCGTTGGGCCTGTCCGGCTTCAGCTTCTGGAGTCATGACGTTGGCGGTTTCCTGAATCGTGCACCGCGCGATCTCTACCGGCGGTGGCTGGCCTTTGGCGTATTGACCTCGCACACACGGACCCACGGCGCCCCACCGCGCGAGCCATGGACGTACGACTCCGCATTCGTCGATGACTTTCGTCGTGCCGTCGAGTTGAAGTATGCGTTGATGCCTTACGTCTGGGCGCAGGCCAGAGAATCGGCGGCACACGGCTGGCCGATGCTGCGCGCCCTCTTCTTCGAGTATCCGGACGATCCGACGTCGTGGCTCGTCGACGACGAATACCTCTTCGGGTCCGACCTCCTCGTGGCGCCGCTCTTCACGGATTCCAATCGGCGTCGAGTGTACCTCCCGCCCGGCTCGTGGATCGATTATCAAACTGGCAAAGCCTACGCTGGTACGCGTTGGCAGGAGATCGAGTCGGGTGCCATTCCGATCGTACTCCTCGTGCGAGATCATACGGTCCTCCCGCACGTGGCCGTCGCGCAAAGCACATCGGCCATCGACTGGCGACACATCGAGCTCCGCGTTTTCAGTACCGACGGTCAATCGGCGTCGGGACGCTTTGCGCTGCCAAACGGTGACGTGCAAACGCTGCGTGTCGACGGTGGCCGTCTGTCACCGGACCCATTTGCTGGCCGAGTCGTATGGCGGATCACCCATGCCTCGGCACGCTAGCTCCGATTCGCTCGGCTAACGAAAAGCCGGTCCAAAGCGTAGCCTACACGGTTAGTCCTCTTTCCAATCCAGCAGGGCACATCATGATCCACCCTCGACACCGCTACCGAGCCGGCGCGCTGTTCATTGCCGCCGCTCTCTTCGCGGTCGCGTCAACGGCGCACGCGCAGAAACCCACGCCCACCTCCACGCACATGGACCACCGCCAGATGGCGGGAATGTCCATGGACTTACCGCCCGTTTCGATCCCGACGGGCGCCATCTTCACCGAGGCAGACGTCCGCTTCATGCAGGGCATGATCGCGCATCACGCGCAAGCCATTTACATGTCCCGTTTGGCAGCTGCGCACGATGCCACTCCGCATCTCCTCAAGTTCGCGCAGAAGATCGATCAGTCGCAGCAGGCCGAGATCCGGCTGATGCAGCAATGGCTGCGCGCCAACGGTCAGTTCGCGCCAGATACATCGTCCTGGCGGCAGATGAGCATGCCGGGCATGCTCACCGCCCAACAGCTAACGCAGCTCGATGCAGCGAAAGGCGCGGACTTCGATCGCCTCTTCCTCATGTTCATGATTCAGCACCACGAGGGCGCGCTCAAGATGGTGAGCGACCTCTTCGATACACCACGCGCGGGTCAGGACATCGACGTGTCGGTGTTCGCGAATGACGTCCAACTGGTGCAGACCGCCGAGATCGGCATCATGCGCCGCATGTTGAACAATCTCTAAACCATCACTGGAGCCCTATTCGATGCGTTCTACACGTAGCATTCACACTGTCAATCTCGCAATCGCGTTCCTCGTCGGCGTCGGGTCTCTCGCGCAAGCGCAGACCTACCCAACCGGCAACGATCCGCGCAACGGGCTCAAGCCCGGGTGGTACGACGCCGGCCAGGCGGCCGAGGGGATGCGCCTAGTCTCCTTCTCGAGGAAGCCCGCCCAGTTCGACACGGCGCGCGGACTCACCTTCATCAACTCGGATCTCGCCTTCCGCGATCACTACGTCTATCAGGGCAACTTCGCGGGCTTCACCGTGTGGGACGTGAAGAATCCCGCGATGCCGCAGATCGTCGCCGTGGTGTCCTGCATAACCTCGCAGGGCGATCCGTCGATCATCGGCAATTTGCTGTTCGTATCTGCTGAAGGCGGGGGCAACCGCACTGATTGCGCAAAGGGCGGCGTGAAGGATCCTGCCGATCACATGGCGGGCGTTCGCATCTACGACGTGTCGAATCCCGCAGAGCCGAAGCTCGTCAAGAACGTGCAGACCTGCAAAGGCTCGCACACGCACACGGTGATCCCGGACCCAAACGACAAGAACGTCGTTTACATCTACATCTCGGGCAGCCAAGGTGCGCGTCCCGCCGAGGAGCTCGCGGGGTGCAACAACGGTGCGGATCCGGCTGACCCGAACAACTCGCTGTACCGGCTCGACGTGATCAAGGTACCGCTCAAGCATCCCGACCAGGCCGAAGTGGTCACTGGCGCGCGCCTGTTCACCGGTCTCGATCCCGCGGCGAGGAGTGCTTATATACTCGAGCAGCGGGCGGAGCGCGCTTCGCGCGGCGGACGCGGCAGTCGCGGCAACGGCGCCCCAAGCGCTGTCCCGGCTGGCGCACCCGCGAATGCGGCCGCCGCTCCACCCGCAGGTGCGATGCCGGCCATCGACCCACTGCGCACCGGTCCGCGCAACTGTCACGACGTGACGGCGTATCCGTCGCTCCATCTCCTCGCCGGCGCGTGCGCGAGCTATGGACTGCTCGTCGACATCTCGAATCCCGTGAAGCCGGTGCGTCTCGACGCGAAGGCGGACACGAACTTCTCGCTCTGGCACACCGCGGTGTTCAGCAATGACGGCTCGAAGGTCGTTTTCACGGACGAGTGGGGCGGCGGCACGTCGCCCATGTGTCAGGCGACGAGCATGATGGAGATGGGTGGCGACGCCATTCTCACCATCAAAGACAAGAAGATGACGCAGCACTCGTATTTCAAAATCCCATCGGCACAGACGGCGCAAGAAAACTGCGTATCGCATAACGGTGGGCTCATTCCGGTGCCGGGCCGCGACCTGTTCGTGCAGGGGTGGTATCAGGGTGGCGTGGACGTGAGTGATTTCACCAACCCCGATCATCCATTCGAGGTCGCCTTCTTCGATCGTGGTCCGATCGATCAGCCGCCGACGCCCGGCGACACCACGACTGCGGTCAGCCGATTCCGCGGCACGATCGGCGGATCGTGGGGCGCGTACTACTGGAACGGGTACATCTACTCGTCCGAGCTCGCGCGAGGATTCGATGTTCTCGAGTTGGTACCGAGCGACAAGCTGTCCGCGAATGAGATCGCGGCGGCGAAGCTCGTCCGTATGGAGGAATACAATCCTCAGAGCCAACCGCATTACACCTTCCCGGCGGCGTTCCCGGTCGTGAGGTCATACCTGGATCAGCTCGTGCGCGATAAAGGGATTTCGAGCGATCGGACCGCGGCGATCGGCAAGGCGCTCGATGCGGCCGAGCGCGAGAGCGGTGCCGCGCGCTCGAGATCGTTGACGAAGCTCGCGGCGCAGGTGGACGCCGACGCGAAAGGTGCTGCGGACGCACCGCGAGTGAAGACGATGGCGGCCGAAATCCGTCGGCTCGCGGCGGCTTCAAAATAAGCGCCTGACGAGGAGATCAGCAGTTACTGAATGGCCTGCCGACTTCGGCAGGCCATTCACATGCGCACGCGTCGCGCGGTATCGACGTTGATGTTCGCCGCTCTACACGCTCGTCACCGGAGTTGCTACCGATGTATATCCCACCAGCGAATGCGGAGACGAACGAGGACACACTCTTCTCGTTTCTCGCTGCGAATCCATTCGGCACACTCGTCACGCAGTCGACTGGTGGAGAATTCGTCGCGACGCACTTGCCTCTGATCGCCCACCGCGAGGGCGGGAGCCACGGAGTGCTCGAGGGGCATATCGCGAAGGCGAACTCGCAGCACGAGCTCGGTGCGTGTCGCGCGCTCGTGATCTTTACCGGTCCCGATGCGTACATCAGTCCATCCTGGTACGCGTCGAAGGACGAGCATGGCAAGGTGGTACCCACCTGGAATTACGTTGCCGTTCACGTCTACGGGACCGTGCGCTTCACGTCAGACGAAGCCTTTCTCTCGCAACATCTGCAGCAGCTCGTCGCGACGCACGAGGGCACGAGACCAGCGCCGTGGGCCATCGGCGATGCGCCGCGCGATTACATCGAGCGCCAGATGCGGGCGATCGTCGGCATTCAGCTGTCGATCGAGCGCATCGAGGGCAAGTGGAAGATGAGTCAAAATCGGCCCGAGAAGGACATCGACGGCGTTATTGAGAATCTGCTCAAGTCTCCGGCGGCGAAGGATCGTGCCGTCGCCGACATCGTGGCGACGCGGAAACGCTCAAGGTGAGCTCGGTTCCGGGGTCAGGAAGGTCTGGGGCAATGTGTGTAAAGCGGGGAACGCAACGGTACGCGCCATGCGAACGCATCGTCCGCATGGCGCACCGTGAATTTCGAGATGAAAGCGGCCGGCTCTGGGAAGTCTGGGACGTGGTGCCGGAGCGGCGCGATCGGCGCAGCGGACTGGATCGCCGCAAACGCGCGCGCGAAACATTCGATCGCCGGAAGATGCGCGTCCTCAGCGCCGTGATCACGGGCGATCTCGCGAAGGGCTGGTTAGTGTTCTCGACCACCAGAGAACGACGGCGGTATACGCCCGTTCCCGCTGAATGGACGGAAGCGCCCGAGGCGCAATTACTCGTCTGGTGCGAGTCGGCCAAGCCACTCCCGGTGCCACGGCGACTGATCGAGTAGCAAACCGATATTAGCGAAACATATGGAACCGGCCTGAAAAATGCCGCGCCGTCGGTGCTATGGTCCACGATCACAATGCAGCCGGCGAGTGGCTCCGCGCCGCTCGTCGCCTGGCCCGTCAGATCGTTGACGACGGGGTGCCTTGGCTCGTGTATGAGTTGCCACCGGCGCCATTCGATCGCCGCAGCTCGCCCTCTCTCGTCTTCGAGACCGAGAACGCCGTCCGTCGCGTCCGGGTGTACCCTGAGGATTGGCGCGAGCTGCCCGACCACGACCTCTTCGCGCTCAGTTGGACGTACTAAGAATTGGTACGAATTCAAGCATCCTGACGGCCACGGGCACCTAATGTCCGAGGCTCGAGATCGGCGCTTGGCTCGCCGTTAGGCGTGTCCGAGCGTTGGCGAGGTGCGTTACCGCTCGGCCGGTCGCGTCCCTGGGGCACACCGGTTAACATCCTCTTCGACGTTGTCTTCGCCGACTCCCTGGATCCTGGGCCTCTACCCACCTCTCGCCTCGGAGAACGATCCATGTCCCGTTTTGCTCGGCTATTCGGCCTGGCATTGCTTGCGTGCGCTGCGCCCGACAAACGGACAGCCGATACGAGCGGAACGCCACCCAATCCACCGCCCGTCACCACCAACGGCCACGACTGGCCGACGTTCAATGTCGACGCTGCACGCAGCGGCAACTTTGATTCGACGACGGGAATCACGGCGGCGAACGTCTCCACGTTGAAGCGGCAACAGGTCGCGATCGACGGCACGGTCGACGCCTCCGCCATCTACCTGCACAACGTCCAGGTGAATGGCGCGGCGCACGACGTCTTCTTCCTAACGACGACGTACGGCAAAACCCTGGCGATCGACGCCAATGACGGAACGATTCTCTGGCGATTCACACCCTCGAGCTACAGTCAGCTCGCGGGTTCGGCGCGCATCACGAACGTCACGCCCGTCGCGGATCCGAATCGCAGCGCGATCTACACTGCGTCGCCCGATGGCAATGTCGAGAAGCTGGCCGTCGCCGATGGGCACGCGCTCTGGAGCACCTCGATCACGTCGTTCGCCCAGCGCGAGAAGATTGCGTCCCCCCTCAATTACTCGAACGGCCACATCATCGCCGTGACCGCCGGGTACATCGGCGATGCACCGCCGTATCAGGGTCACGTCAGCGTGCTCGACGCCTCGAGTGGGCAGCTGTCGCACACCTGGAACTCGTTATGCAGCGACCGCGCGGGGCTGATCGATCCCTCATCGTGTGCGCAGAGCGGATCCGCGATCTGGGGGCGCGCCGGCGCCGTCGTCGACGCGAACGGCAACATCTACATCGCGACGGGGAATGGCCGCTGGGATGGCGCAACCAACTGGGGCGACGCGGTCGTCGAGCTCGACCCGCTCGCCACGCGCATGCTCGCGAACTACACGCCCACGAATACCGCGAATCTCGAGGCGGGAGATACCGATGTTGGCTCGACGTCGCCGGTGTTGCTCGACGCGACGCACGTCGCGCAAGGCGGCAAGGATGGCACCATTCGCGTCCTCGATCTCCAGACGCTGTCCGGGACGACCGCTCACAAGGGTGGGGAATCGCAGACGGTCGGCACGCCATCGGGCCGCCAACTCTTCACGGCACCGGCGGTCCTGCACCAAGGCGGAACGACCTGGCTGTTCGCCGCGGATGGTGGGGCGACCGCGGCGTGGACGTACGGCGCCGGCAGCCTAACGGCGGCGTGGAATAATGCGCACGCGGGCACGAGTCCCATCGTCGCCAGTGGTCTGCTTTTCGTCTACGATCCGGGCGGCACGGTGCGCGTGTACGATCCAACCAGCGGACGAGAGATCGCCGATCTCGCGTGCGGAAGTGGGCATTGGAACAGCCCGATCGTCGCCGACGGACGAATTGCGCTGCCGGAAGGGAGCGCAAACTCACACGCCACCTCGGGCATATTCAACATCTGGCGATTGCCGTAGGTCCAGGTCGTCAGCTCACCCTCTATCGTCGCGCTTCCGAGCTATCTAGCTTGCCGCGATGGCGCGGACGCTCATGATTGGCACGCGCTCATTTTCGGCCTTTGCAAGGAGACGACGCAGCATGACGACGCGGCTCGAAAAAACCATAAAGCGTGAGCTTGAACTGGACGGACGCCTCTACACCGTGTCGGTAGGACCAGACGGCGTGAAGGTGACGGAGAAGGGACATCGCAAAGGACAGGAGTTGTCCTGGCGCGCCATCGTCAGCGGCGATGCATCGCTCCACCAGGATCTCAACGTTTCCGTCGACGCGACTGGCACAGAAGAGGACTAACTGCGGCGCGATCGAGTGCTCGCCAGCACCATTCGGGCGCGCGCGTCGCGCGATTACACTAGTCGTCCGCGCCGAGCGCCGCCCTTGCGCGGCGTTCCGTTCGCAGGTCCAGCTCGAGTTGCTGATCGTCCTCGTCAGGCAAATCCATCTCCAGCTGGACCATCCGCTGGCGGTGCTGCAGCATCCTGATGGGTGCGCGCAAGCTGGCACGCGGTGAGTTGACGATCGCGAGCGCCTCCGCGCGCACGTCGCCTGGGAGCTGCGTTGCCAGCCCGTGCTCGAGCAGCTCGCGGACCCGCGCCTGATCGCGCCGCATCGCGGCGCGATACACTTGATCGAGATACTCGAGAAGGATACTCATCACCGAGGTTTGCCTCACGAGTTACTCGCGCCGCGCCGCTTCCTTTCGCGGTCGCGTCACGCGCGAAACAGCGCGCGCGTTCTCGAGCTCGTCCACATACCACTTCAGCGGGATCTCGAGGTCTGACATTTCGTCCGCTGCCTCGGCGACGGCGAACTGCCGCTCGAGCCAGAGGACGAGACGGACGATGTAATCGCGCTCCAGCGCGCGCATCATCGAGAGGAGCGCGCAATAGCCGGCGGGTGCCGACTCGCCCAGCCGTCGCTCGTAGCGATTGATGACCGCGGCCAGGTCAGCCGTGTCGAGCCAGGTGGCTTGCGACCATCGCGGGTCGGTCACGCGAGCGAATGGCTCCGTCGTCGTCCAGAGTTGCGACCGTCCACGCTTGATCCAATCCTCGGCCTCGGCGACACTCACGATGTTGGGCGCATCTCCACCGCGTGGGCCGGCGACACGCCAGGTGTACTCGTCTCGAACGGCAAGGGAGACGTCGCTCGGCACGCCGAGCGCACTCAGCGCCTCGTCGTCTTCATCGACACTCGCTCCGACGAGCAGTGGCGGAAGATGCTCATCGCGCGGCAATGCCGGATGCGCGTAGAGCCACCATGTGCCACCGCGCACGCGGCACTCCACGAACGCGTGCACGACGCACCGCCACGCCGGCTCGATCGGTAGCTCGTTAGGCATCGCCGAGAAGTCGTCGTGGATCGTTCGCGCGGCGCATCCCCTCGCGCCAGAGGTCGCCGGTCTCGCGAAGGCGCGCGCTCATCGATTCGATCGTGAAGTCGCGCGGGTCGAGCGACGGCGTGAGCTCGCTCCAGCGCAGCGGTGTCGAGACGGTCGCATCCGGCGTCGCTCGCGCCGAGTAGACGCTCGCGACCGTCTTGCCGCGAATGTTCTGGAGGAAATCGACGTATACCGCGCTCGTTGGGCGCGACTGAACCCAGCGCGTGACCGTCGTCTCGCGAGGATGTCGCTCGGCGACGCGCGTTGCAACGATCTCGGCGACGAGACGCGCCGTTTCGTTAGGCGTGCCAGCCACGAGGGGAAGTACGATGTGGATACCGGACGAACCCGAGGTCTTGGGTACCCCGTGCAAGCCGAGCCGCTCCAGCTCTTCGCCAACCCAGAGCGCGACGTCGACCACGCGCCGGAAGGACGCGCGCGGTCCCGGATCCAGATCCACGATGGCGTAATCGGCAGATCCAACCGACTGCACCTTCGAGTGCCACGGATCGATCGAGATCGCCCCGAGTTGAACGATGTAGAGCAGTGTCGTGAGATTCCCGCCGATCAGTCGCTGCTGCGTTTTGAGCCCTTCGTCCTCGACCGATTCGACCCGCACGCCGGGCGGCGGAGCTTCCGGAGCACGCTGTTGGTAAAACGACTGATCGCCGATACCATGCGGAAAGCGCTTCATGACGAGCGCTCGGTCGGTAATCGCTGGCAACAGGAAGGGCGAGACGCTGGCATAGTACGCCATGAGATCGCCCTTGGTGTAGCCGCGCTTCGGGAAGAAAGGCTTGTCGAGATTGGAAACCTCGAGGCGTTCATCGCCGCCGAGGTTGAGCGTCCCGGGTTCGCCGGCCTCCTCGAGCTCCGCGATGGCACCAATGAGATCGCGAATACGAGAGCCGGAGAGTGGGCGCGCGCTCGCGCGGGGTCGTGGCCGGCGTGGCCGTGAACGCCGGTTGACCGATGAAAAAACGCTCATCATGCCGACGCTCGCGCGCGCGTCCTCGTGCGCGTCGGGCGACGTTCACCGGCGCGTTTCGCGGCGGTCACGCCGGCCGACACGGGCTCGCGTCGGACCGACTGGGGATCCTTGTCCTCGCGAGTGCCGAGAAAGATCGGTTGGCGCAGCTTCCCGTCCGACGTCCACTCGTTGAACTTCACCTCGACGACGACGCGCGGCCGAACCCAGTGGGCTCGCTCGTTCGTCCGTGGTTCCTTCACGAATGGACTCGTCTTGCGCTCGAGCGCGTGGAGCTGTCGATACATCGCACCGAGCGAGGCACGCGAGAATCCGCCGCCAGTGTGTCCCGCATACACGAGATGGCCCGAGTCGTCGTAATAGCCAAGCAGAATGGCGCCGAGGTGCTGACGCGAATTCCGCGGCTCGGTGTATCCACCAACGACGAATTCCTGGCGCTGTTCCACTTTGAGCTTGAGCCAGGCGCGCGATCGCCTGCCCGGCTCATAGATCGCGTCTTTGCGCTTCGCGATCACACCTTCCCATCCGCGCGCGCGCGCCTGGGCGAGCAGTTTTGTGGGATCTCCGGACAGGGAATCGCTGATGCGCAGCACGTGCGGCACCGGGGGGATCAACAACTGGAGCAGATGCGCTCGCCGCACGTGCTGCGCCTCATTCATCAGCGTTTCGTCACCATCCAGAAGAACATCGAAAACGACATACGCGACGGGAGTGTCGCCGCGCCGCGCCGCAATGTGCGCGCGGTCGGTCGCGTGCATTCGCCCCTGCAACTGCTGAAATCGGGCGGGTGCGTCACCATCGAGAGCGACGAGCTCACCGTCGAGTACGAAAGGTTTCTTGCGCGCGCGAGACAGACCCGCGAGCGCATCGACAATCTCGGGAAACTGAGTCGTCTTGGAATTACCGTTACGGCTGAGGAGGGACACCGAGCCATCCGCCACGAAAGCAAGGATGCGAATGCCGTCGTACTTCGGCTCGAATGTCCACTCCTCGCCGTTAGGTATTTCCTCGCCGACACTGGCCAGCATCGGCGCCAGTGCGCGGCCGATCGTCGTTGGGCGCGTTGCGTGCGCGCGCGCCGTTCCGGAAGCAATCGTTCGTCTGGTTCGCCGTACCTGTCGTTCGGACCGATTGCTGTGCCATACGCGCTTCGCCTCCGCGGCGATACGTTCCATCGGCCGACCGGTGGCGACGGAGGTCGTCACGTTTGCCGCGATGTCGGAGCCGCGCTCGGCATGTTCGTCGTCGCGCTTGATCAACAGCCACTTCGGCTTGCTCTCCGTCGCATCGTTCGCGCGAGTGCGCACCAGCGAGAAGACGCCGTGCAATCGTTCACCGAACAACCGCACCGTTAGGCGACCGCGATGAAATGCCTGGCGCAACGCACGCTCGGCGTCGGCGCCTTCGGCCAGATCCGCGGGCTCGAACGTGCCGCGATCCCAGAGCATCACCGTACCGCCGCCGTACTCGCCATCCGGGATGACACCTTCGAAGGTGTTGTACTCGATTGGATGATCCTCGACCTCGACGGCGAGACGGCGCGCGGCCGGGTCGAGACTCGGTCCCTTGGGCACCGCCCAGCTTCTCATGACGCCGCCGAGCTCGAGGCGGAGGTCGTAGTGCAGATGACTCGCGGCGTGCTTCTGGATCACGAAGGCGAGCGCACGGCCCAGCCGAGGGACAATGACTCCACCGCGCGGTTCGGCGGTGACGCGAAAGTCGCGTTTCTCTCGATATGCGTTGAGCTTCCGTCCAATCGCGGCCGGTGTCGTCATCGATGAGCGTTAGGCGGTCTTGCGACGCGTGCGGGCGCGTGAATGACGTCGCCCTTCGGGCGTCTTTTCGCCGCCGCGCGCGCGGGCTTTTCCCTGCGACAGACTCTCCTGCAAACGGGCCATCAGGTCCACGACAGGCGTCGCCTCCAGCTCCTCCGGCTCCGCCACCTCCACCTTCTTGCCCTTGAGCTTCGCCTTGATGATGCGCATCAAGTTGTTGCGATAATCATCCTCGTACTTCGAGGCGTCGAACGATTCCGTGAGATTGCCGATGAGTTGCTCGGCCATCTGCAATTCCTGTGGTCGAACGGCCTCCGACGACGGAAACGAATAGGTGTTCGTATTTACTAATTCATCGCCGAAGCGCATGATCTCGAGCACCATCGCATCGCCGATGACTTTGAGGCCGGCGAGATGGTGCGAGTTCGACCGCATCGTGATCTTGCCGACGCCGACGGTGCCGGTGTTCCGAATCGCCTCACGCAGGAGCGCGTAGGGCTTCTCGCCACCTTTCGCCGGCAACACGTAATAGGGCGTCTCGAAATACCGCGGATCGATTTCGTCGGTGGCGACGAAGTCGAGAATCTCGAACACCTTCGAGGATTCGAGTGCGGCGGCCTTGAAATCGTCGTCGGTCATTTCGACGAAGCGACCTTTCGCATATTCGTAACCTTTGACGATATCGTCCCAGGGGACCGTCTTGCCATCCTTCTGGCAAACGCGCTCGTAACGTATGGGCGAATGATCGCTGCTATGCAATAAGCGAAAACTCACACGCTCGCCCGCGCGAATAGCGGAGTAGAGCTGGACGGGAATATTCACAAGTCCGAAACTCAGCGCGCCCTTCCAGATCGGTCGCATGATCGTGTTGTACCCGTCGCGTGTTTGAGGGGAGCCGTTAGAAGGGCAACTCCGATGCTATCAACACGCAATGCACATTCGCTGTGGAAAGGCGCAAAGTTCTCCACGTGTGCACCAGTGGAGGAGCGAGTTCTCAACAGACAATCCACAGGAGTTGCGCGTTCTTGAATCACCGATTCGCCGTCTCGTCACTCGGCGCTTCGCTTTTTCACATCCGTTGCGCGTCGAGGCCGTGGGGAAAAAAGGTTCTCAAGACTCTTCCACATGCGATATCAACACGAAGCGACGACTGGTTCAGCGTGAATTCATCACGAGTTACGACGTTCTCGACAGTTTTCCACAATTGCTATCCACATAAAACACAATCACTTAGCATCGTTTTTCCTATTGCGCGCCGAAATCGGTTCTTCTAGGTTCACCTCCCCAACGTCATATCGACGTCCCCACCGCACGATTCGTTCGTACTTACCGCCCTCTTCCCACCACCTTCCCATGCACCTCGTTTCCTGCGCTCGGCCGAACGAGCCTCTCGAGGACGCTCCCTGCTCGTCGCTCACGATCGATGCGGCCAAGGGCGCGTGGACCGGCTACTGGTCGACGATGGATGAAGGCTACTACGCCCGCTGCCAACACCCGGATGGCAGCGAGGAGTGGTTCCGGATGTACGAGGAAGGCATCGGCATCCGCGCCACGCCGCTCGGATCCGTTGCCGCCATTCCCGCCGCGCCGATGCGCTCGTCGCATCAGGGCGTTGGAATGGACGACACGACGCGCGCCCGTGCGAGGCGCCGCGTTATGCTCCTATTGGCGCGCTCGACGAGCGCGCGAGGCATCCTTGTTGGAAGTGCGCGGCCGAAATCGCGCTAATGCACGCGGCCGTCTCGCTCGCCCTCGGGCAGCAGCTCGAGTTGCGGCGTGCGTTGTTGGATGACGCACGCGGCCGATTCGTACAGCCACTCCAGCGCGGGCAGGATCTGCATGTCGCCCGAGGTCGCCGAGCGGGCGAGCGACAACGCGACGTAGACGCGCTGGGTCACGTCGTTAGGCGCGCCGTGCAAGCGGTACAGCAGGAGCTCCGTTGCCGCTTCGGTGAGATGGAAGAGCGCGAACAGATAGAACCGCATCCGCATCTCTTCGGATTCGTCGAAGCTGGCGAGCAGCTCGCGCTCGCGCATTGCTCGCTCTTCGCGGATCGTCGCGACGAGCTCCATCGCGCGCTCAAGCCCCGACGGGCCGGATCCGCTCAGCACTTCGGTCCAGAGCTCCACGTTGCGCCGCAAGAGCAAGAGGTCCCAGCGGAGCTCACCGTCGTCGCCGGGAAACAGTCGCCGGCGATGCGCCGCGAGCCAGGGGCGAACGGCTTCAGATTGGCCGGCCACATGCGCAAGCGCGACGACGAACAGCACTCGATAGAGAGCGCCGATCTCGTCATCGAAATCGATCGGTGCCGCCGCGAGCAGCCCGAATGCCCGACTGGCGCCAGCACGAAGATAGGCGCGCCGATCGGCGAGCTCGTTCGGCTTGGCGACAGCGAATGGACTGCCGAGACCATCGAGGTCGAGCCGCTCGCGTGCGGCGATGTCGAACGCGCTCGCCAGCGCCAGCAGATCTTCGGTCGCCGGTTGCGGCCGTTGCGGCGCGGCCCCGCTGCGCAATGCGCGCAGCGAATCGTCGGCGTACCCAATGAGGGACGTGCGCTGTTCGCCACCGAACGTGGAGACAGCCCAGTGCTCCTCGAGCACGACCAACGGGTCGTTCACGGACGCCATGAATGTCATACTGGGCGAAGAGTGCTTTTCTTCCGGCCAGAGGTGCACTTCCACAGTACGTCGCGTGCAGCCGATGCACGAGGTGCTCCGGCCACGCGGGCTCATTTCAATCCTTCTACGCAGAGACTAGGACGCGTGAGTCACGGCTCGGTCACAATGCCCGGGTTACGGCACTCGGCCGGGCTTGAGGAATATCGCAATGGGATTTGAACCGAATGCTCGACGACGGCTTCGGTTGGTAGCTGCCACGGCCACGGATCCCCTGCTTGCCCATGAACTGGTTGGCGCTCTCGAGGAAGACACGATGTCGCAGGTACCGAGCGTGGACCTGGCACGCGCGATCGCGCGCTGCCCTCATTGCCGTTCCGCACAAGGCAGCACGAGCTGTCGGGAGGGGCTCTGTGAGGTCCACCGCGCACGCTGGAATCTCGAGGCATGCATGCACACCGATTCCGATCAGGAAGTGATGATCGAGACCCATCTCGAGTCGCTTCTGCGGCAAGCCCTCGGGAGTGAGGACGGTGGGACCGAGTTTCTTGCCGCGTATCAGCGCCAGGCAACGGCGCTCGAAGCGGTGTGGGAAGCGCATCGTCGCGGCGCGGTTCAGCTCCCGCAGTCGGTGGCTGACAAAGTCGAGCTCGCGCGAACGACGCCGCCTCGCTTCCTTCGCGGCGGCACCTTCGATACCATCCGAGCGCGCTAGTTCCCCCAGGTCGGTCAGCTCAAACACCCGCTACGGGGTTCGCCATGACCGCGCGCCTCGCGTCGCGTGTCCGACAATCGCTCGTGCTTGTCGCCCTCGTTGCACCACTCGCAACCGGTGCTGCACAGGTCACTGGCGCCGATCACTGGCTGGTCGCCAGCGACGAGCCTGGCAACCGACTCGTTTTGGTGTCGCTCGCCACGGGCCAGGTCGAGGGGACTATTCCGGTCGGCGCGCGACCCCGAGGAATGGCGAAGAGTCCCGACGGCCGGCGGGTATTCGTCGCCCTGGGAAATGATGACGCCGTTGCGGTCGTCGACATCGCGTCACGCCACGTCGTGCGCACACTCGCCGTCGGCAAGGATCCAGAGCAGGTCGCGGTGGATCCTGACGCGACGACAGTCTTCGTGTCGAACGAGGAGATCGCCAAGGCGAGCGCCGTCGATGTCGCGAGCCGCCGCACGCGATTTACCGCGGACGTGGGGAAGGAGCCCGAAGGTGTGGCGGTAGCGCCTAACGGGCGAAAGGTATACGTTACCGGCGAATCGGATTCCAGTGTTACCGTGCTCGATGCGTCCACCGGGCGTCGCCTAACGTCATTCATGGTCGGGTCACGCCCGCGCTTCGTCGTGTTCACTCGCGATGGATCACGCGCGTTCGTGAGCGCCGAGAACGGCGGGACCGTGACCTACGTCGACGCGAAGACGGACACCGTCGAGCGCGCCGTCACGATCGGCGACCGAACGACCAAGCCGACTGGTCTCGCCCTCTCTCCGGATGAGAAAACACTCTATGTCGCCAACGGCCGGTCGAACGAGGTGGTCATGATCGACGTCCCGTCGCATTCGGTCGTCGCATCGGTCGCCGTGGGAGAACGGCCCTGGGGGATCGCGCTCAGCCGCGACGGGCGGACGCTTTACACCGCCAACGGGCGATCGGGCTCCGTCTCGGTCATCGATGTCGCCTCGCGCCGCGTCACGTCGACACTCACCGTCGGCGGCAGGCCATACACGGTGCTGCTCGTCCCGTAGGCGCACTTCACAACTCGAAACGACACGATGCTCTGGCGAGCGTTGCTGGTGCTCGTTCCCGTGTCCCTGGCGCTGGCCGCGTTCAGCGCTGTTCCGCGCACGGTCGTTTTCGTCTCGGCGCTGCTCGCCATCGTTCCATTGGCCGAGTGGGTCAGGCGAGCGACGGAGCAGGTGGCGGCGCGTGCCGGCAGCGCGATCGGTGGCTTGCTGAACGTGTCCTTCGGCAATGCGCCCGAGCTCATCCTCGCGCTCTTCGTACTTCACGCCGGGCACGTCGACGTCGTCAAGGCGCAGATCACCGGATCCCTGATCGGGAACAGCCTCCTGGGATTGGGCCTCGCCATCGTCGCCGGTAGCTTCGGACACGACACCCAGCGCTTCAATCGCGAGCGGGCGGGTCTGCTTTCGAGTTTACTCATCCTCGTCACGATCGCCGTCCTGCTGCCGGCGCTCTTCGACTACACGGAGCGCGGCGTGCTGCGCAATCCGGATTCGGCGCTGCTCGACGAGCGACTCAGTCTGGGCGTCGCCGTCGTGCTCATCCTCGTGTACATCGCGAATCTCGTGTACACGTTGGTGACGCATCGGGACGTGTTCGCGCAATCGCCGACGCCAGACGAGCCGTCCAATCCTGGACTGACGACGCCGTGGTCACTGAGCCGGTCGCTGCTCACCCTTGGCGGCGCGACGGCGCTCACCGCAGTCGAGGCGGAGCTCGTCTCCAACACCGTCGAGGCGACGGCGACGCGTCTGGGCCTAACGCCCTTCTTTCTCGGTGTCGTCCTCCTCGCCATCGTCGGCAATGCGGCCGAGTACATATCCGCCGTGTATTTTGCCCGGCGCGGCCGCATGGGATTGGTCGTCGGTATCACCGTTGGCTCGACGATTCAGGTCGGTCTGCTCGTTGCGCCGCTCCTCGTGATCTTCTCGTACTTCGTTGGCCACCGGATGAATCTTGTCTTCAGCAATCCGATCGAGCTGATCGCGATTGCCGGCGCCGCGTTCATCGTCAATTCGATCGCGCAAGACGGCGAGACCACGTGGTTCGAAGGCGTGTTGCTGCTCGCCGTGTATCTACTGTTTGCGCTGGCCTTCCTTCTCGTGACGGACTAGCATTCGCGGTTCAGTATGACGTCGCGCTCTGGCGTGAGAGGTCACGATGCGAAAGATCAATCTCTCGGAGAAATTCGCGGCATTCGAAGATCACTGGAGCCCGAAGGTCATCGGTGATCTCAACGGCCAGCAGGTGAAGCTCGCGAAGTTCCAGGGGCCATTCATGTGGCACCATCACGAGAATGAAGACGAGCTCTTTCTCGTGCACCGCGGCCGCTTTCGCATGGAGCTGCGCGACGAAGTGATCGAGCTGGGTCCGGGCGATCTCCTTATCGCGCCGCGCGGCGTCGAGCACCGGCCGATGGCCGACGAGGAGGTCGAGGTGTTGCTCTTCGAGCCAGCGTCGACGTTGAACACCGGCAATGTGCAGAATGAGCGTACACTCAACGATCTCGCGCGGCTCTGATCGATCGAACATGGAGGCGCCCGTCGTGCTCGGCGACGATCTCATGTCGCTGCGGCTGGCGACGGCTGCTGACGCGCGCATGCTTGCACGTGCCGCGGCGGCGTTCTTCGTCGATACGTTCGGCACGACGAACAGCCGCGAAGACATGGAGAGTTACGTCGCGACGACGTTCTCCGAGGCGCGACAGCGTGCCGAGCTGAGCGACGCTGATAACCGCGTGTGGTTGGCGACGATTGGCGACGACGTCGCCGGCTACGCCCACGTCAGGCGCAGCGCAGCGCCCACGGGTATCTCCAGCGCGCGGACTCGCGCGGTCGAGATCGCGCGCATCTACGCCGGACGTCGATGGCACGGGCACGGGCTCGGTGCAGCGCTCATGCAGGCGTGCATCGCGACGGCGAAAGAATGGGGAGGCGACGTCCTCTGGCTCGGCGTCTGGGAGCGCAACCCTCGGGCGATTGCGTTCTACGAGAAGAACGGCTTTCAAGTCGTCGGCGAGCAGCCGTTTCTGCTTGGCGCAGATCTTCAACGCGACCTCGTGATGGCGCGTCGCCTAACGAATGACCACTGAGCCGGCGCAGCGGTGCGGCTGGCCGCGCTCGGAGCTCGACATTCTCTATCACGATCGCGAGTGGGGCGTGCCAGAGCACGACGATCGCGCGCTCTTCGAGCTCCTCACGCTCGAAGGCGCGCAGGCCGGTCTCAGTTGGTCCACGATCCTCAGGAAACGCGATGCCTATCGAGAAGCGTTCGCGAATTTCGACGCGACGCGCGTTGCGCGCTTTAGACCGGTTCGCGTGGAGAAGCTCCTGTCGAACCCCGGCATTGTTCGCAACCGACTCAAGATCGAGAGCACGATCACGAACGCCCGCGCCTTCCTCCGTGTCGTGAAGGAGGAGGGGTCCTTTGACCGCCATCTCTGGCGTTTCGTCGGTGGAAAGCCGCTCATCAACGACCGGCGTCGTCATGGCGAGATTCCCGCTCGAACGCCGGAGTCGGACGCGCTGAGCGCCGATCTGAAAAAGCGTGGGTTTCGTTTTGTCGGTTCGACAATCTGCTACGCTTTCATGCAAGCGGCCGGACTGGTGAACGACCACACCGTCGACTGCTTCCGATATCGCGAGCTCTCGGGCGAAATGGCCGCGTCGAACAGCACAGCCAGTCGCGACCGCCTCGGTGGCGAGCGCGGGCGTTAAGCCCCCCACTGGCAGCCGCGAGGCAAAACCGAGAAGTTGAGATGCCGGCGGGACTTGATGGCGCAGCGTCATCTGCGTGAGCGCGAGGTTCGAGCGCCCAGCGCGGCCGGCCCTCGATACTCGACATGCGCACTGCGAATCCAACGCCCATGACGCCGACGACGGCGGGTCCGACGCATCGCCTCACGGCGCTGCCGACCTACGTTTTTGCCTGGCTCGATGAGCTCAAGGCGGCAGCTCGCGCCCGCGGCACCGATCTCATCGACCTGGGCATCGGCAATCCGGATCAACCCACGCCGCCGTCTATAATCGACGCGATCACCAAGGCCTACGCCGATCCCCGGACGCACGGCTATCCTCCCTTCCGCGGCACTACCCGTTTCCGGGCGTCCGCATCTGGCTTCATGGAGCGGCGATTTGGTGTCGCCGTCGATCCGGAGCGGGAGGTCGTGTGCGTGAGTGGCGGGAAGGAGGGCATCGCGCACCTGGTCATGGCGTATACCGATGAAGAGAGTGTGGCGCTCGTCCCGGATATTCACTATCCCGTCCACAGCCGCGTCGCGGGTCTCGTCGGCGGGCGCATCCATCTGCTTCCACTCCGGCGCGAGACCGGCTTCCTGCCGGATCTGGATGCCATCCCTGATTCCGTGGCGCGGAAAGCGCGCCTGCTCGTCGTCAACTACCCGCATAACCCGACCGGCGCCATTGCGTCGTTAGGGTTCTACGAGCGGGCGATCGAATTTTGTGCGCGTCACGGTATCGTGCTCGTGTCGGATCTCGCCTACAGCGAGATCACCTTCGATGGCTACGTCGCTCCGAGCGTGCTCGAGGTGCCGGAGGCGATGAACGTCGCGGTGGAGTTTCACTCGCTCTCGAAAACGTTCAACATGGCCGGCTCGCGTATTGGATTTGCCGTTGGCAATTCGGATGCAATCGACGCCCTGTACGCCGTCCGCACGAATATGGGCTACGGGACGCCCGCCGCGATTCAGGAGGGCGCCGCATTCGCACTCGATCACGCCGAGGAGCTCGCGCGGCCCGTTGCGCGGCGTTATCAAGAGCGGCGTGATCTGGTCATCGAGGGTTTCCGCTCGCTCGGATGGGACGCGGAGCCGTCGCCGGCAACGATGTTCGTGTGGCTCGAGATCCCGGCCGGATTCAATTCGCAGGAGTGGTCGGAACACCTCATCCAGCGAGCGGGCGTCGTGGTTTCGCCGGGCAACGCGTTCGGCCCTGGCGGAGAGGGGTCTTTCCGCGTGTCGCTCGTTGCACCGCCTAACGTGACGTGCGAGGCAATCGCGCGCTTGCGAGCTGCCGGCGTGCGCTTCGCGCGTTCCTGATCTCAACCGCGGGTTTCGACGATGAAGCTCACCGAGGCGCAGATGCGCCGCGCGGAAGCAGCGCTGACCTTCGATCCACGCGAAGAGCGGCGCGCGCTGCTCGATCGCACCGCCGTGGCGACCGCGGACGCCGTGACTCTGCGGCGGCGGATTGCCCAGGCGTTAGGCGAAGGGCCCGACGCGTCGCAACTCGCCGTTGATCGGTTGCTCACCGGTATCGACCAGCTGAATGTCAACTTTCTCGAGCGCGGGATGATTGCCGCCGATGCGGCGGCCCGGGTGGAAGTACGGAATGGCGAGAGCGAGGTCATCGGCGGCGCCACGGGTTTCATGATCTCGCCTCGGCTCTTCCTGACCAACAACCATGTTCTCCCGACGGCGGACGATGCGGCGCAGAGTTGGGTGCATTTTCGCCACGAATTCGACGCCTTCGGCAATGCGGTCGAGTCGTGTGTGTTCGCGTTCGATCCATCGGCGTTCTTCTTCACCGATGCGGACATCGACGTGACCGTCGTCGCGGTGGCGGCCGAGACGCCCGATCGCCGGCAGCGGGTCGTCCGTTTCGGCTGGCTTCGCCTATCGGCCAGCGCCGATACCGTGCTCCCGGGCGAGTGGCTGTCAGTGGCGCATCATCCTGGTGGTAACCCAAAACAAGTCGTGCTCCGACAGAACTTGCTCATCAGAAGCAGTGAGGCCGACCTCTGGTACGCAACGGAGACCGGTTCGGCGTCCTCCGGGGCGCCCGTGTTCAACGACTCGTGGCAAGTGGTAGGAGTTCACCGGAGCGGGGTACCGTCCCGGGATCGTGCGGGCCGCATTCTCACCGTCGACGGTGCAGCGTGGGCCGATGGCGATGACGAAGCGAGGGTAGTATGGCGTGCCGGCATCGGCACGCGCACGTCGGCGGTTCTGCGATGTCTCGCCGAAACGCGTGCTGAGCATCCGCTCATCGCCGAATTGCTCGGACAGGCGGATGCCGACGCGAGAGACGCGATTGTTTTGCCATTGGGCTCGGGCGGAGAAACCGCGTCGTCGCCGCATGGGGCGGAGCCGGCCGTCGAAGGCAGCTCGGACTTGGCGCCTATCGATCGCACTCCGCAGTCGAATGGCAAGAATTCGGAGGACGCCGGCGGATCGGCTCAGGCCGTGACCGTTACCGTCCCCCTCCGCATCACGGTCCGCGCGGGGAATGGAACGGGACGCGGACCAGCCGTCGGCGTGAACCTGAGTTGAACGATGCCGCTCGCCTAACGCTACTGGTATTGGATGTAGAGCGGCTTCGGGACGAGCTGCAGTAACTCGCGCGGCGTGATCAGCGGTTCTGACTTGACGTCGTTGTGAAAGAAGATCTTGAAGCCAGTGAATTGCACCGGAGCATTGACTTCGTAATCGCGATATGAATCGAACTTGAGCCATGGCGGCCCGAACCCATCCATATCCATCACGATCTGGACGTGCGGGTCGAGTTGAATCTCGCGTGGGTTGGGCACCATGCGTTCGGTGAACCGATGGACGACGAGGACCTTCGGCGGCAGGTTCTTCGACGCGACCAGCTGCGACAGCGTGCGCACGGCGTAGTTCACGTCCGACGCCATCATCGTCCCGATCTTCGTGCTCGGCTTGAGGCCCTCCTTGTCGTAATGCATCGAGAACTCCGGATCGAGTCCGAGATGCACGTCCGGTCGTTCCAGGAAGTGCAGCAGGCGCGGGAGCTCGGCTTGAACCGTGCTGTGTCCGACTTGTATGTCGAGGAACAGCAGCGCGTGCTCTCGCTGCGCCCATTGATACACGCGTTCGATCAGGGTGTCGGGCATGCGAGCGCGATACATGCCATCGCGGCCCGGAGAGCCTTGCGCGACGACAGCGATCAAGTGCAACGCGGGTTGTACCGGCGTGGTTGGATCAGCTTCTTGCCATCGTCGCACTTCCTGATCGAGACGAGCGAGCATCTCGTCGACGGGGTACTCACCGAGCACACCCATTCGCTTAACGAGTGGATTGCCGTAAAACGCGACGATGCGATGGTCCGGCAACAGCGCGCCCGGGAGCGGTGGAGGGCCTTTCACTGGCCATTCGCCTCGCTCCGTGCGGCGCATCCCGGCACGAATAGCGGCCACGTACGAGACGCTGTCTTGCTTCGAGCGATGCACCGGTGGGGCAGGGAGCTTCAAGGCTGCGCGCGGTGCGGGGTTGCTCGCAGTGGCCGCGGCGGCGGCGGGAAGCCGTCTGCTGGTATCGGCTCGTTTGCCGGTGTCGGGTGGAACGCTGTCGGTCACCGTGCGAACGCGTACCGTGTCGTGCGGGTTCGCGGCCGATTGCGGCGTCGAGGCGGTGGAGACAGGCGGACCGCCTTTTCCCACGGACTCTGGTCCGCAGGCTACGACCAAAAGAAACGCCAGCGCGAGCACGCGCGCGGCTGGAAGGCGATGTGAGCGAGACATGAGCGACGAGATCTATGCGGGCACGGAGAGCGGGACGCGCGCCAGACGCGCGCATGGGCCGCCGGTTGCTGGAAAGCTAATCGCGCGCCACGAATGGCGACCGCAGGTGGTTGGCGGTAACTTCGCTCACTCGCCAACAGCCAGATGACACGCCTCGCCAGGAACTTTGCCCTGTTTGCCGCGCCCGTGGTGTTTGCTGGCACAGCGTGCAAACAGAGCGGCGCGCGCGAGTCCGCCGGGGTCGCGCTGAGCGGGTCGACGGCGCGAGCGACGTGGGATTCGGCGGCCTGGCGTCCGCCGCGGATCGCTGATCTGCCGAACGACTCACTCAGCAACGCGGTGCGCCGTGGGCTGGCGATCGTGACCGCGACCCCGGATAGCTTGCCGCGCTTCGTCGGGAGCAATTTGACTTGTACGAGCTGTCATCTCGACGAGGGCCGCCGGGCAACCGCAGCGCCACTGACGGGAGTCTTGGCGCGCTACCCCAAGTACATCGACCGGTCCGGGGCGGTCGTGTCGATGGAGGACCGGGTCAACTACTGCATGACGCGGAGCCTCGCCGGCACCAAGCTGCCTAACGATAGCCGCGAGATGCAGGATATCATCGCGTATCTCGCGTTCATGGCGCGCGGAGTGCCGATCGGCGCGCACCTGCCCGCCGAAGGCATGCCGGCGATGCCGAAGAATGCCGGCGACACAGCGCGCGGTGCGAGCGTCTACCAAACCGCGTGCGCTCGTTGCCACGGTGCCGACGGCGCGGGCATGGCCAAGGTGCCGGCGCTGTGGGGGCCGCATTCCTTCAGCATCGGCGCCTCGATGGCTCGGCAGGAACGCGCCGCGTCATTCATTCGGCACAACATGCCCTTCGACAAGCCAGGGACGCTGACTGATCGAGAAGCGTACGACGTGGCCGCGTACATCACATCGAAGCCACGCCCCGACCTTCCCGCAAAGGCGCGCGATTGGCCGTATGGGGGAACGCCCGCCGACGTTCCCTATGACACGAAGGGACATAAGGCGTTTCATCCACCGCCGCTCTTGCCAAGGAACAACGCCGCCGATGCCGTCGTCTCGGCCCCGCGCCCGGTGAGCGGGGCGCGAGACCGGGATTGAGCAATGACGAATCAGTCTCTTTCTGGCCCGGGCTCGAACTCGAGGCCGCCGCTTCCCGCCGAGCCGAACTTTGGCGACGTGATCTTCCCGCTCGTTGTTCGTGCAGGGTTGCCTGTGCCCTCGGTGGATGATGGCCCCGGGGACGGCGCGTGGGCGTCGCCTTCCGCCTCGTCTGGTGTCTCCGGGGGAGGCTCCTCGACCGGTGGCAGCTTGCGCTCGCGATCCATGACGCTCTCCTTCGGTATTAGTGTTCTTTAAATTCAACGGCGCGCGAACGTCTCGCGCGCCGTCTTCGTCGACCATCGCCGGTCTGCTGCGACTCTTCGTCAAGCTCTGGACCGCGCGCCTCGTACAAGCCGAAGGATGAAGAGCAGTACGACGGCGCCGATGAACGCGACGAAAATCACGCCGCCGAGGCCGCCGAACGGTGATGTGACGTTGAGCGTTCGAAACAACCAGCCGCCGACGAACGCACCGACGATGCCGATGATGATATCTCCGATGAGGCCGTAGCCGCTGCCGCCCATGACGAGCGATGCAAGCACTCCGGCAACCAATCCAACGATGATCCAGGTGAGAATTGGCATGATCTATCTCTCGTTGACGGGTTCACGATGAAGCGCGCGCGCATTTCCGTGGCAACTCACGTGCCCCACGCGGGCTCGGCCGTCTGATGGCGGCACGCGAAGGCTCGAGTCATGCGCTAATTCTCGCCGTCGTACGGCGCATCCCGCGCGGACGCGTCGCGACCTACGGACAAGTGGCCGCGCTCGCCGGCCTTCGACACCAACCCCGACTGGTCGGGTATGCGTTGCACGCACTGCCGAGCACGACAACGGCACCCTGGCATCGCGTGATCAATGCCCGCGGTATGGTGAGCGTTCGCGCCGGCGGCGGCGCCTCGCTCACGCAGCGCTTGCGACTCGAGCAGGAGGGCATTCTTTTCGACGCGCGCGGCCGGGTATCGCTCGAGCGATTCCGATGGCGTCCATCCGCGCGCACGGGAGCGAAGCGATCCAGCAAGAGGAAACGCTAATGTACGAGTATGTTCAACTCGCGCGATCGGCAGCTCGGCTTGGTGCCGTCGCCATGATCACCCTCGCACCTGTCCGCCCTGCAGTCGCCCAGCCCGCGACTCGCGATTGGACAGCGGTCGAACAGGCACTCGGGCGACGCGGCGCTAGCCAGCCCGGTGGCGTGATGCGCTTCGGATTCCCGCGCAGCGATCTCCACGTGTCCATCGGGGATCTGCAGTTGCTGCCTGCCTTCGCGCTCGGCGGTTGGGTCGCGTTCCTGCCCGACGGATCAGCAACAATGATCATGGGCGACCTCGTTCTCACCGAAGGCGAGGTGAACACGGTGGTCGACAAGCTGCGCACGGGTGGGATCGACGTGACGGCGGTGCACAATCACCTCGTCAATGAATCGCCGCACGTTCTCTACGCGCACATTCACGGACACGGCGACGCCGCTCGCCTCGCCGAGACGGTGCATGCCGCGCTGGCAACGACAGGGACGCCCCTTGGACAGCCGCCAGCGGTGATGGCGGTGCGGATCGATCTCGACACCGCCGCAATCGCGAAGATTCTCGGTGCGAGCGGCCGTGTGAATGGCGGCGCGTATCAGGTGAGCGTGCCTCGCCAGCGACCGATTACCGAGGGAGGGAAGACACTGCCGCCATCGATGGGCGTCGCAACCGCGATCAATTTTCAACCAACTGGTGGCAACAAAGCCGCAGTGACCGGCGACTTCGTCATGATCGCGTCCGAGGTACCGCGCGTGCAGCAGGCGCTGCGGCAGAATCACATCGAGATTACGGCGTTGCACAGCCACATGCTCGCCGAGGAGCCGCGGTTGTTCTTCATGCACTTCTGGGCAATCGATGACGCATCAGCGCTGGCGCGCGGGCTGCGGGCAGCTCTCGATCAGATGGCAGTGAAGCACTCTTGATGCCGAACGCCTAACGGCGTTCAGGTCCCGCGCGCGGCGTAGGTCTCGATCCACGCCGCCGCGTGGCGCGCGACCTCGTCGAGCGCGCCGGGCTCCTCGAACAGGTGGGTCGCGCCCGGAACGACCTCCAATCGAGCCGTCGCGCGCAGCTGCGCCAGTGCCTCGCGATTCAACTCGATCACCGGCTCGTCGTTTCCGCCGACGATGAGCAGCGTCGGCGCCTGTACGCGATTCAGTGCCTCGCCGGCGAGATCGGGCCGGCCGCCCCTCGAGACGACGGCGGCGACGCGCACTGGAATCTCCGCGGCGGCCGCGAGGGCCGCGCCGCCACCCGTGCTCGCGCCAAAGATCGCGAGCGGCAGCTTTCCGGTCGCCGGCTCCTGCGCGAGCCATTCCGCGGCGCCGATGAGTCGCTCGGCGAGCAGTCCAATGTCAAATCGATATTCACCGGTGTGAATATCGAGTGCTTCCTCGTTAGGTGTCAGCAGATCGATCAGCAGCGTCGCAAAGCCGCGCTCGCGCAACAGGGCGGCAACGTGCCTGTTACGTGAGCTGAATCGACTGCTGCCGCTCCCGTGCGCGAACAACACGACGGCACGCGCATGCGGAGGAATACTCAGATCGCCATCGAGTGTCACGCGTCCCGCTGGCACCTGGATGGCACGCTCGTCCGCTGTCAGGGTCGCCGCTGTTTGGGTCATCGTCGTCCTCGCGTCTTATCGCGGCGGGGCCGTCCGTTCGGCCGCGCGCTCCAGGAGATCGTGAACTTCCTCATCTTCGGTCTGTTCGAAGTCCTCATACCAGAGACCAACGGCGTAGAAGGGCTCCGGCGTATCGAGACACACGACGTCGTCGGCGAGCTTGGCAATGGCTCCGCACGTCTCCGGTGCGCCCACGGGCGCCGCGACGACGATCTCGCGCGGGCCTTCGGCGCGTAACGCAGCAATTGCCGCGCGCATCGTCGAACCGGTCGCCAGGCCATCGTCGACAAGTATCGCCACACGACCTGTAACCGACGGAAACGGACGATCGTCGCGGTAGAGCCGCTCTCGGCGCTCGAGCTCGCGGCGCTCGCGCTCGGTGATTCGATCCAGCGCGTCCGCGTCCACGCCGTACGCACGGAGCACGGATTCGTCGACGACGCGTACCCCGCCGCTCGCGATCGCGCCGATTCCGAATTCCTCGTGGCCCGGCAGACCCAATTTTCTCACGACGAAGACGTCGAGGGGCGCATCGAGTGCCATCGCGATCTCGAAGGCGACAGGTACGCCCCCGCGCGGCAGGCCGAGCACGAGTACGTCACCTCGTCCCGCGTATTGCGTGAGTTCGGCAGCCAGCAGTCGCCCCGCCTCGGAGCGGTTCAGAAAGCGCTCAGCCATGACATCAGCATTTGGGTTCGACCTGACTTTGGCAGAGCACAGCCTACGCCATTCAGTGCGCCAAGTCGATAAGCCATAGTCCGGCCCTCGGTCAGCAAGTCTCGGACGAGCTTCAGGACGATACCCGACACCCCCTCTAGCCGTCTCTACCTAGGTTGACCCCGTGGGCCGGCATTCGGCCGGCCATCGGGTGCCTTGCCGCACCCGCAGCGAATGCCGATGACCAACGTCAGCACCCTCCTCCCTGATGCAGCGCTCGGACGAGCCCGTCGGATTCCGACGGCCCGGGCGCTCGCGACATTGGGGAGGGTGACGCGTCAGGGCGTCGAGGCCGTTGGTGGCAGTGCGCGCTTCGCGGCACGGACGATGGGAGCGATTCGCGACGTTCGCACGTGGGGTCCCGCCGCGACGCTGCACATGCGCCGGCTCGGCGTCGACTCCCTGCCGATCGGTGTTTTCATCGCCGTGTTCACCGGAATCGTACTCGCTTTGCTCGCGAGCTACTCCTTCAGCGGCGCCGTACCGATGTACTTCGTCGGGACGCTCGTTGAGAAAACAATAACCATGGAGCTTGCGCCCGTGCTCACGGGACTCGCGCTCGCAGGGCGCGTGGGCGCGAACATCGCCGCTGAATTGGGGACGATGCGCGTCACCGAACAGATCGACGCACTGGAGACACTGGGCTACGATCCGCATTCGTATCTTGTCGTCCCGCGCGTCCTCGCAGGAACTATCATGTTCCCCGTCGTCGTAGGTGCAGCGATGCTTGCGGGCGTTGCATCGGGCTGGCTCGCGTCGGTCGCGTTGCTCGATCTGTCGTCCGCCGATTTCGTTCAGGGACTTCGTCTCTTCTTCTCTGGCTTTGACGTTCGATATGGCCTGGTGAAGGCCGCGAGCTTCGGATTCATCGTGACACTCATCGGCTCGATCCGCGGATTGCGGGCCGCTGGCGGAGCAGAGGGCGTGGGCCGAGCTGCAACCACTGCGGTGGTGTATTCCGCCGTATTGATTCTCGTGCTCGACGCGTTCTGGGCCGTGACGTGGCTGCTCGGGAGCCGGCCATGAGACGCACGAACGATTTTCTCGTCGGCACCATCGTGTTGCTGGTGATCCTCACGCTCACCGGCGCCACCTTCTGGGCGAAGCAGAGCGACATTGGTGAGCGGCGCGCGAAGGTCGTTGCGCGCTTTCGCGACGTCGGCAACGCGCGGGTCGGTAACGCGGTGGTCATCCGTGGCGTGCGAGCGGGAACGATCGAGGCGATTGAACTGTCGCGCGGCGGATGGGTGCACGTGCGAATGAGTCTCGATCGCTCGATGACATTGCCGTCGACGCCGGTGGTATTGCTCAACGAGTCCAGTTTGTTCGGTGAGTGGCAGGCGACAATCACGCCTCGATCGGCGCTGCCTCACGACGAGACCGTAGAGGCGCAGGTTGCGGAGTCCTCAGGGGGCGGTGATGTCCTACCGGGGGCGCTCTTGCCCGATATCGCGAAGCTCACCGCCGTCGCGGGTCAGATTGCCGGAGACGTTGCAAATGTCGCCGGTCGCGTCGAAGTCGCATTCGACGAACGCGCCGCGCGGGAGCTTCGTTCGTCGATTCGGAACTTCGCGGATTTGTCGACGACGCTCTCGAAGACGGTGCGTACGCATGCCGGCGACCTCGACACCCTCTCGCGCGGACTCCAGTCCGCGGTGGCGTCGCTCAATCGCACGGCAACGAGTGCGGAGCTGATGGCATCGCGCATCGACAGCTCGTCATCGAGCGGACAGGTCAAGCAGATCGTAGATGACATGTCACACGCGGCCTCGGAGCTCCGGCGCGCCACGGCACAGGTTCGCGCCATGTCCGAGCAACTCTCGAGGACGCAGAACCGCCTCGATTCCTTCCTGACGAATGGCGACTCGGTGCTGGTGAAGCTCAACACGGGACAGGGATCGTTAGGTCTCCTTCTCAATGATCCGTCTCTCTACCGCAATAGTGACTCGTTGTTGACGCAACTGCGCGGGCTCGTCACGGAGGTCCGCACGAACCCGAAGAAATTCGTGAGCGTGCGGCTCTTCTGACACCGGCAGTTTCCAAACCGGTGGCCTATTTGAAGATTCCGAAGTGGCCCAGCAACCACCAGAGGATCACGAAGATCAGGACCGTGCTGAAGCAGCCGCCGCCGAGTTTTTTGGCGCCATACCCGGCTGCTACACCGCGCAGAAGTTTGCTCATCTCGTCAACGTCTCGGCTCGTTTCGACGGGACGCCAAGTGCAGGCTTCGTACCGACGCCAGCTCAGAGCGCCGCAGGCGGAGCCGCTGCCTAACGAGGGCCGAGTCTGGCAGAGACTGGACGACACGCTGTCCGGCCGCAAGCGCGGACGCTGCATCGTCCAGCAACGATGACAGCGAGAACCGTCCGGTTATTGCGGTCGCCGCGCTAACCGATTGCGCGCGCACGCCTTAGCGGCGTGTAACGGGACCGACTCGTGGTGGTCTCGGCTCTGCCTTTGAGTGATTGCGAATGAAGGCGTCATCGCGATCGACACCATGACGCACACGTCCTCGATCCCTCAGGCTACTCGTCATATGCGCACCTACATCGTCATCGCTGGTCTCGTTGCAGCAATCGGATCGACGGCTTCGGCTCAAGCGCCAACGCCGACCGCGAGCGGCACCGCCTTCGAGCTCACGCCATACGCCGGATACATGATCTTCGGCGACTATCTCAAGGGCCCGTTCGGCACGAGCATCTCGAACGCACCAGGTGCTCTCTACGGCGTTCAGCTCGGCATGAAGATCTATCCGAACGTGTCGTTGCTCGGAAATGTCGGCTACATCAGCTCCGATATCACCGCCGGAATTCCATTCCTCGGCGGCTACTCGATCGCGCACAGCTCGACGCTGATGTACGACGGTGGCCTGCAGCTGGACCTCCCGCTGACGACGGCGAGTGGCTTCAGTCTGAAGCCATTTGCTCAGATCGGCGCCGGCGCCATGCACTACAACATCAGCGAGTCTGTCATTCAGACGAACACCACGAATTTTGCAGCGAACGTGGGCCTGGGTGCGGACATCGGGCTCGGCCAATCGATGGGTCTTCGCTTGATGGCCAAGGACTACATTGGCAAATTCAACTTCCAGGGCGCTACGGATCTCGACGTGCAGGGGCAGACCGCGCAAAACTTTGCGCTGAGCGCCGGATTGCGGTTCAACTTCTAGCGACGCGCCCGGAGCGCGCCCAATGCGTCGATTCTCGGCGAGCGACGGCGCGCTCTGGGATGCAGTGATTGGCCACGAATCGTGGGGTACGTTCGTGGTGCTCTTCACGCCTGTCGTCAGCGGCGATGCGCGCAAAACGACGATGGCGGAAGAGACGTCGCTCTCCGCGGAGACCGAGCTCGACGCAAAGAGCGACGATGAGCTCAGGGCGCTCCTCGCGGAGTCGAGCCCCTGGTGAACGCGACCAGCCTCGATAGCTTGCTGTCGGCAAGTACACGTTGATCAATGCCGACGAAGACAAAATCGAAGAGAATTGTGCGGAGCGGCGCCCGCGTTTCAACCATGGCGTACCGGCCCTCCCCGCCGCCGCAAAACGACAACGAGTGGTTCGAGCTGCGCGAGTCGTCGATTCAGGGGTTGGGTGCTTTCGCACGGAAGGATATTCCACGAAGCACGCGACTCATCGAATATACGGGCGAAAAGATCAGCTACGCCGAATCCGATCGCCGGTATCCGGATGAAAAGGATGAGCGGCACCACACGTTCCTGTTCACCCTGAACGGCAAGTGGATCATCGATGCCGCGTTCGACGGCAACGATGCGCGGTTCATCAATCATTCGTGCAATCCAAACTGCGACGCGTACATCGAGCGCGGACACATCTGGATCGAGTCAATCAAGCGGATACCGGCGGGTGCCGAGCTGACGTACGACTATCAGTACGAGTACCTGGACGAGTATACTGCCGAGGACATCGCGTTCTACGCTTGCCGGTGCGGCGCGCCGAATTGTCGCGGCACCATCGTCGAACCGAAAAAAACGCGACGTAAGCGTTAGGCAGATCACCTCCGGGAGATCGTCCAGCCGATGACGCCGTCTGCCTCGCTGCACGCATTGCTCACCGGTGCGATCGATTACGCCGGACTTTTTCCGCCGGCGACGCTCGACATGCGAGAAGCCGTAACTCGGTACGCAGATTACCGCGGAACGACGGAGGCGTGGGCGCTCGGCCGCTTCGTGCTGCCGCTATCGCGGGTCGATGAGCTCGCGGCCGCGCAGAGCGCGATTCGCGCGAAGGGGCAAACCTGGCGACTCAGCGTATTGCTCGGCGAGGATTCAGCAGCCGACGCAGCTCGCATCCGGTCATTCAATGCCGCGCACGCCGGGTCGGCGTTGATCGATTCCGCCGAAGCAAAGCTCGGGGGACCAGCGTCGGCTTCGCGCCAGGCGATTGCCGCGCTGATGGAACATATGCCATCGTCGCTGCGACTCTTCATCGAGGTGCCATCGAGTGGCGATCTCGCCACCTTCATTGCTCCCATTGCCGCCGCGGACGCTTGCGCGAAGATTCGCACCGGCGGAGTAACCTCGGAAGCATTTCCCGATGCCGCGCACATCGCGGACTTCCTCTTATCCTGCGCCGAGCATGATGTTCGGTTCAAGGCGACTGCCGGTCTTCACCATCCGTTGCGGGGCCGATATCCAGTCACGTACGAGCCGTCGGCGCCCACGGCAATGATGTTTGGCTTTCTGAATATGTTCGTCGCGGCGGCGCTGGCCCGGCGACGATCACCACTGGAGGAGATCGTTGCCGCACTCCAGGCGGAGCGGGGAAGTGAGTTCCACTTTGGTGATGACGATGTGCGGTGGAAGGACACGCGCGTCACGCGCCAGGAGCTGCTCGAGTCGCATGCGACCTTTGCGCTGTCATTCGGATCATGCTCGTTCGAAGAGCCGGTCTATGATCTTCGACGACTGGCGCTGCTCTGACGCGACGTCGCGATGGCGCTGAACGACACGCATCGGATCGAGCTCGCGTCCTGGGTAGAGTCGGCACAGACTCCGGGCAGCGACTTCCCGATTCAGAATCTTCCCTTCGGCGTCTTCAAACGCACTGGACGGCACGAACCTGCGCGCGTGGGTGTCGCGATCGGCGATCAGATAGTCGACGTCGCAACCTGTCTCGATGAAGGTTTGTTGATCGATGCTGCCACGTCGGGTGCGGAGCGCTGCCGCGACAGTCACCTGAACGACCTCATGACGTTGGGTCCCGAAGCGATCTCCGGACTCCGGCGAGGCTTGAGCGAGCTTCTTCGCGTCAATTCGGCGGCGTATCGCCGCGATCCTGGCATCGCGCGTCGGGTGCTCGTGCCGATGTATGAGGCCGAGATGCGACTTCCGGTGCTGATCGGCGACTACACCGACTTTTATGCCTCCATCGATCACGCGCGAAATGTCGGGACCATGCTCAGGCCGAACGATCCACTACTGCCGAACTACAAGTACGTCCCGATCGGCTATCACGGGCGAGCGTCGTCGATAGTGGTGAGCGATACTCACGTGCGTCGTCCGACAGGGCAGATCCGCGACGATCCGGAACAGCCACCATCCGTCGCACCAACCAGGCGGCTCGATTACGAGGCGGAGCTGGGCATCTTCATGGGGATTGGCAATGCGCTCGGATCGGCGATCCCGATCCTCGACGCGGACCGCCACATCTTTGGCTTTTGTCTTCTGAACGACTGGTCGGCGCGGGACATCCAGAGCTGGGAATACCAGCCGCTCGGGCCCTTCCTCGCGAAGAGTTTCGCGACGACCATTTCGCCGTGGGTCGTGACGCTAGAGGCACTCGAGCCATTTCGCGCTCCAGCCTACGTTCGCCCCGACGGCGATCCGCCGCCGCTGCCCTATCTGCTTTGGGACGCCGACCAACGCCGCGGCGGCTTGGACATCATAGTCGAGGTTTATCTCGCGACGGCGACGATGCGGCAACGTCGCCAGGATCCGGTGCGGATCAGTCGCGGCCGATTCACCTCGATGTACTGGACGGTCGCCCAGCTCGTGGCGCACCACACCTCCAATGGCTGCAACTTGCGGCCGGGCGACCTGCTTGGCACCGGCACGATATCCGGCCCCGATCCGGAGAGCCGCGGTTCGCTCATCGAGCGCACCTGGCGGGGGCGCGATCCAATCAAGCTCCCCAACGGCGAGTCTCGAACGTTTCTTGCCGACGGGGATGAGGTGATCATGCGGGCGCACTGTGAGCGCCCAGGCTTCGCTCGGATCGGCTTGGGCGACTGTAGCGGTATGGTGGTCCCCGCAGTTTGAGTTTTCAGCCGGGCATGAGCACCCGCGATACCGCGGACGCGAAGTGCGACCACTCCGCCGTTTCCAGCCGCAGCTGCTTCCGGCCGGCATTCGTGAGCCGGTAGAACTTGGCCTTTCTACCCACCTCCGAGGTGCCCCATTCGGCCTCGATCCAGCCGCGCCTTTCCATCCGGTATAGGGCGGGGTAGAGGGACCCCTCTTCGATCTGGATCGCGTCGCCGGTCGCCTCCTCCAACCATCGGGCAATCGCGTAGCCATGACGAGGCCCGCCGTTCAGCGTCTTCAGCACGAGCGCGTCCAGCGTGCCGTGGAGGCGATCCTTCGAGAGTGTCGTCATGCGATTACCTAGAGAGTCTTGGTAACGCTATCGCGTGATACTTAGACAGTCAAGGTATCAGGCCCTCTCGCTCACCCTTGGTGGCGACGCTTGCCGAGGGAGCAATGCCTTGCGAGCTTGACCGCATGATTCGACTCTTCGGAGAGAGCGTGCGGCTCGTCGTAATCGCCGCGTCGATCATCGGAGTGAGCGTCGCGTGTCGCGGCCACTTCGAGGTCCCAACACCCGTGCTCTCGGCGCCGCTTGCTGGAGAACCCCCGAGTGAGCCGGCAACGATCACGCTGCCGATCGCAATCGCGCTTTCGAAGATTCGCACGCAGCTCGACTCAGTCTTTCCGCCCTCGGACAGTCTCGATCGAGCAAAGTGTACGGCACTCGGAGGACTGGTCTGTCACCGGTATCTGTATCGGCGCGACAGCCTCGATTTGCGCGCGAGTGGCGATCACGTGACGCTGCAGACTCGGCTTCGATATGGGGCATCCGTCGGCTTGCCCGGCGTGGGCGGAATTGCAAGCTGCGGATTTGCTCCCGAGTCAATGAAGCGCGCCGACGTCCGTCTATCGACGACGCTCTATTGGCGCTCCGATTGGCGACTAGGGTCGCACGGTACGACGGTCAATACAACTTTAAGTGATCGGTGTGAAGTCACGTTATTACATGTTGATGCGACATCGATAGTAAAGCGAATTATAGAAGGACAAAGCGAGGATCTTCGTCGTCAGATCGATTCGATGCTGCCGATGGCCGCCGACGTGCACGGCGCGGCAGACTCTCTGTGGCAGCTCGCCCAGCAACCACTCGCTCTGGACTCTGCGTCCACGGTCTGGCTCACGCTCTCACCCGAATCCGTGAGTCTCGCGCCCATCATTGGCTCGGCGAGCGCGATATCGACTGCGCTCGTCCTGACCGCGCGTCCGCGAGTAACCGTTGGTCCGAAGCCGGCGGTGACCGTAGAGCCGCTTCCATCGCTCACACTTGCTCGACGCTCATCCGGCATCCATGTGCCTGTCGAGGTCGAACTGCCGTTCTCGGATCTCAGCCAGAAGGTCTCGACTCTTCTTGCCGGCGATACGGCCGGCAAGGGACTGCACGTGAGAGAAATAAAGATCTGGGGAGTAGGAGACACTGCCGTGGTCAAGGTCGATCTCGAGGGCAAGGTCAACGGCTCACTCTACCTGCTCGGGCGAGTAGGATACGACTCCACCTCTCGTTCCGTGCTTCTGAGTAATCTTCGGTACACTCTCGAGAGCCACGACATGATGACCCGGATCAAGTCGACGTTCGGCGCTGGTCGGATCAAGGCCGCACTCGACGCGGCGACCGGGAAAGGGCATCTCGCCGTCGGAGAGCAATTGGACTCGCTCAAGTCGCGCCTGAACTACGAGCTCAATCGCTCGTTGGCACCCGGCGTCAGGCTCGCGGGAAGCGTGAACGACGTCCGCTTTTCACGCATGTTCACGACGCAGACAGCGTTCGTTCTTCGAGTCGTGCTCGATGGCGAGGCCGTTATCCTGGTGCAGTGAAGCGCTGCCGACGGCGCCTCACCGGCTCTCACTTCTTGGTTGCACCCACCTCTCCGGCAACGACCGTCTGGTTAGGCAATGGCTTCACCAGCAGCGTTTGCCCGATGCGAATCTTGTTTCCGCTGATGCTGTTCCACTCGCGAAGATGATCGGCGGTGGTGTTCCAGCGAGCGGCAATCGAGGCCAAGGCGTCACCACGCTTCACCTTGTAATACTTGGCCTTCGCGGCTTCCTGCTCCGCCAGTTTCCGCCGCGCTTCTACTGCTGCCCGTTGCTTCGCCTGCTTCTCGCCGAGTGCGACGAGCCGCTCGTGGCGCGCAGAGATCGAGTGTAGGAGCAGGCTCGCCTTTCCCCAGCCCTGCGACGGAACCCCATATCGATAGTTGCCCTCTGGCGTGTCGACGACGAGCGCTTTGGCGATGCCGAAGAACGTGCGACCCGGATGCAGCTGAACCGCCGTATCGACTTGAAAATCGTGCTCGGTGAAGGTCGGAGGGCTATCTCCGGCGCTCAGCAGGTCGCGTGGCTCCAGGCCCAGGAACAGCAAGCGCCGATCGGTGAGAACGAGAAGGCCTCGCGTCGCTCGGAAGTAATCGATCCAGGGACGCTGAAACACTGCGACCGTGCGAATGACGCGCTCGCCCTCTGCGAGAGTATTCAGTCGCAGCTCTCGCTCGGCAATGGCGCTCGCGTTCCGAGGCTCGGTGCGATAGGTGTGAATTGCAAATTGGACGAGCAGTCCGACGATGACGATCGCCGCACCAATCATCGCGTATCTCGTGGCGGGTCGTACGCGCCGACGGCGCCGCTTGAGTCGGAGCTTCCTTTTTCGCATCACCGGCGTTGGTGGTGCGCTTTCCGGTGTCTCGAAGGAGCCTTCCATCTTCAACCGATCAATCAACTCAGCCCTCTAGGCGCCTCTGCGCCTTGATCTTCAAGTCTCAGGGGAAAAATGATGCCGGCGAGCAAGCGAGCCAATCGGCCACCGGCCTGTCGATCACTCAATGCGCCCCGTTCGCACCCGGTCGGTTGAAAAAGGCTGCACCCACGGCTAGCATCCGGCCAGGCTCTTCTAGGCGCGGAGCATTATTCGTCCAGCACTCCCGCTCGCGCCAGCCTTGCTTTTTTGGCGGGGTTCGTACGCCGGTCCGGCGGCCGACACACGTGTCGTAGGACTTTTGGCCCTACCCCGTTTCGCGGATCAGAATCTGACCCCGTTGGAGGCACCATCAAGAACCAACCCGCGTCTCACCTGCTATTGCTCGCCGCCGGATCGCTCTGCACGGTGATCTTCACTGTGTCTCGCGTGCGGCCGGTTTTTGTGCAGCGCGAGCCGGTGGTCGCTCAGATTCTCCAGCACGAGTACGTCGATTCCGCTCCGATCCGCGCTCCGTGGTTGAACTCGCCAGCGGAAGTTGCCCTTCAGACTCCACAATTCCTCGCTGACCGCGAGCGCTTTATGCGAGATCTGCTCCGAACCGGCAAGGTGGACGAGCACCGAGCGTGGAGCCTTGCCGACGTTGCGGTCAGCGAAGCATACCGCCGCCGGTTGCCGCCGGCGCTTGTGCTTGGTGTGATGCTCACCGAGAACGACGAGCTCAATTCCAGAGCGCGATCGCCCGTCGGAGCGGTAGGGTTGATGCAAGTTCACGGAAGCTCCTGGCGCAGCGCGCTGGGTCGCATGTTCGGTACGAACTTGCACAATGACACGACCAACTTGCGCTACGGGATCTACATCCTGGGTTACATGGCGCGACGAGCGAGCAATAACCCCGTTGCCGATTCCACCGCACAGAGTGACAGTACGGTGGCGTCGGACAGCAGCTGGCGGATGGCGTTGCTGCACTACAATGGATGTGTGCGTGGCAAGAACACGCCGAACTGCCGAAGCTATCCCGTGGCGGTTCAGAAGAACGTCATCGAGAATGCCAAGACGACGTGCAACGGTCGCGATTTCGACGCCTGCGTCGTGCGTCCGCTCTGGCTGAGCACTCGTTCGGATCCGAGCCAGCAATAGCTAGGCGGTTCGCGGACGCTCGCCTCGACCGGCCGAGGCATACATCTTTGCCGGATGGAGACTCGAGCGCAGGCTGACGCGAGGTCCGAGTCCGTCGCGGCGCCCGCGCTTTCGACCGAGGCGCTGGTTAAGCGCTTCGGATCGACGACTGCGCTGGATAGCGTGACCGTCGAAATCGCGCGGGGGGAGTGCGTGGCTCTCGTTGGTGAGAGCGGCTCCGGCAAGACAACCCTGCTGCGCACCTTCAACCGGCTCGTAACGCCCGACTCAGGCAGAGTGTTGGTTTCGGGTCGAGACAGCGCGACTGTCGATGCCATCGAGCTCCGCCGTCGAATGGGTTATGTGCCGCAGGATGGCGGTCTTCTTCCTCACTGGCGGGTTGGGCGGAACGTCGAGCTCGTGCTCAGACTGCGGCAGGCGGAGCAAGACATCGTGCGTCGAGCGGATGAATCGCTCGAGTTGGTTGGTCTCGATCCGAGTGTCTTTCGGATGCGCTGGCCGCGTGAGCTCTCGGGTGGGCAGCGGCAGCGCGTAGCAATTGCAAGAGCACTCGCCGCCCGGCCGGAAGTGCTGTTACTGGACGAGCCGTTCGGCGCGCTCGACGCGATTTCGCGCGCCGACCTACAGGAGAGCTTCGCGGCTCTGCGCGAAGCCCAATCTGCGCCGATGACCTGCGTGCTCGTCACTCACGATCTGCACGAGGCGTTCTTACTCGCCGATCGAATCGCCGTGCTTCGTCGTGGGCGAGTGGAACAGATCGGAAACGCCGAGGCGCTGCTCTCGCGTCCCGCCAGCGAGTACGTGCGCGAGCTACTCGCCCGCGCTCGCGTCACGAGTGCCGACGTCGCCGTTTCATCAGGCAGGCGAGAGCCGCTATGAGACGCAGGGCCCTTTTCCTCACCATTGTCCTTTGCGCACGCGCGGCCCTCGGGCAGACCGAGCAACGGTCAGTGATCGTCGCTTCGAAGCCGTTCGGGGAGTCGTATCTCCTGGCAGAGATGTTTGCCCAACTGCTCGAGGCGCGCGGGGTGCGCGTCGATCGACGCCCCGGCCTCGGGGCGACCGAGCTCGCATTTCGTGCATTGAGAAGTGGTTCGATCGACGTTTATCCCGAGTACACGGGCACCGGGCTCTTGGTCTTGCTCGGCGAGCAACCGCGCGGAACAGCTGAAGAAGTGTACGGACGCGTGGCGGAGGAATTCCCGCGCCGATTCGGGGTGCGGTGGCTTCCACCGTTAGGCTTCGAAAACACTTATGCGATCGCTGTTCGCAAAGGAATGGCGGATTCCCTTGGCTTGCGAACCCTCTCGGACCTGGCGCGCTCAGCATCGCGACTCCGCGCTGGACTCACTCCCGACTTCATCGGGCGAGCCGATGGCCTTCCCGGCCTCTCGAAAGCCTATGGGATTCACTTTCGGGACGTACGCTCGCTCCTACCAGCCGTGAAGTACCGGGCACTCGATGCTGGTGAGGTCGATGTGGTCGACGGCTACTCCACGGATGGACTCATTGCGCGCTACGACTTGCGAGTGCTCGGCGACGATAAGGGATTCTTCCCGCCTTACGAGGCAGCCGCGCTCATCGGATCACGACTCGCACGAAGCAATCCGGCGGCTGTGGCGGCGTTGACGGAACTCAGTGGACGCCTCGACGCCGAGCAGATGCGACGTCTCAATCGTCGCGTCGAGGCTGAGGGCGTGCCGATACCGGCCGTTGCCGAGCAAGCGCTCGACGAGCTCGGGCTAAGGGGCTCGTTGGGCACCGAGTTCCGCGAGCCGAGGCGTGGCAGCTTGATTGCGTACTTCGAAAGCACCCGCACTGCATTGCTCTCGCGGACGCTCCGTCACCTGCTTCTTGTCGGTGTTTCGCTCGCGTTTGCGGTTCTGATCGGCGTCTCGCTCGGCCTAACGCTCGAGAGGAGCGCCCGTGGAGCAGAGCCCATCATCAGGAGTGTCGGCGTTTTGCAGACGTTACCTGGTATTGCGCTCCTCGCCTTCATGATTCCAATGTTCGGAATCGGAGTCGTACCGGCACTGGTCGCGCTGGTACTTTATTCCTTGTACCCGATCGTGAGAAACACCTTCACGGGTGTGCGTGACGCCGATCCATCAGCCGTCGATGCGGCACGTGCGCTCGGGATGACAGACGTTCAAATTCTTGGGCAGGTGAGGCTGCCGCTTGCCGCGCCAGTCATAATGGCTGGAATCCGGACCGCGGCTGTGATCGACGTCGGCACGGCGACACTTGCTGCCTTCATTGGCGCGGGTGGTCTCGGCGAGCCGATCGTGAGTGGGCTGGCGCTCTCGGACACGCGGATGATCTTGTCTGGAGCGATTCCCGCGGCGCTTCTGGCGCTGGCGGTCGACGCGACACTCGCGGGCGTGGAACGTTTCGTCCGCCCGAGTCGTTAACTGTAGCTCGCGTGCACTGGGCGCAGGACGCCCCCGAGCGCGCGCGAGTTTTGCCAGATGGAGGTCCATGACCATCGCCGTCCCCCACGTCGAGCGCTCGGATCGGTTGGCTACTTCGCGAGCGAACATTGCCTTGGCCCTGGCCGAAGCACGCGCACGTACGCTGCAGCTGATCGAAACCGTAAGCGAGGCGGATCTGCGCACGCAGCATGATCCGCTCATGGGTCCTATTCTCTGGGACTTGGGTCACATCGGGCATTTCGAAGCGCTCTGGCTCGACCGCAACCTCGACGGCAACGTCGAATTTGTGGAGATGCCGGGGATGTACAATCCGTTCGAGCATCCGCGTCGCGTCCGCGGAGCTCTGCCATTGCCGACACTGGCGGGGACGCTCGAATCGATGGCGGAAATCCGCGAGCGCGTGCTCGAACGCCTGGAACACATCGATCTCGAGTCGGCCGATCCATTGCTGCGGCACGGCTACGTCTATCAGATGGTGCTGCAGCACGAGTATCAGCACAACGAGACGATGCTGCAGACCCTGCAGCTGAAGACGGGTGTGCCGTATTCGCCATTGGTCCGGCGCGCTCAGCCGGCGCGGCGCGTGGTGTTAGGCGATGAAGCGCTGCGCGTCGATGTCGGCCGTGCCTTCGTCGGCACCGACGATCGACTGAACGCGTACGACAACGAACGGCCTCGGTTTGCCGTCGAAGTCGCGCCGTACTGGATCGATCGAACGCCGGTGACCAACGAGCAATATCTCGCCTTCATCGGTGACGGTGGCTATCAGCGGCATGAGCTGTGGAGCGACGCGGGCCGCGCCTGGCTCGATGAATCGAAAGCGGAGGCGCCACGATACTGGTGGCATGAGGACGGCGTCTGGCTGCGTCGGAGCATGGATCATGTGGGCAGACCCGACCCAGCGTCTCCGGTGATTCACGTGTGCTATCACGAGGCCGAAGCGTTTGCGAGATGGGCAGGGAAGCGGCTGCCGACCGAGACGGAATGGGAAGTCGCGGCCTCTTGGGATGCGAGCGAACAACAATCGCGCGAGTTCCCGTGGGGTGACGTTCGACCTAACGCGAGCGACGCGAATCTCGACCAGCTTGGCTTTGACGTGGTGCCGGTCGGTGCGTACGAGAAGAATGTGTCGCCGTTAGGCTGCTACGGGATGCTCGGCGACGTCTGGGAGTGGACGAGTACCGACTTCAAGGGCTATGCGGGCTTCACTGCCTTCCCGTACGCCGAGTACTCGCAAGTCTTTTTCGGAACGGAGTATAAAGTATTGCGCGGCGGTTCCTGGGCGACGCGGCCGGGTGCCATTCGGAGCACGTTCCGCAACTGGGACTATCCGATTCGCCGTCAAATTTTCAGTGGTTTTCGTTGCGCTCGCGATGACTAAACGTGCCGGGAACGCCGCCGCCGAGAACATCGAGCGGCCAGTCGCGATCACTCTCGTCGACGAACGCAAGTCGACGATGATCGACGAGGTCCGTGAGGGACTCGGGCGGCGACAAAAAGAGCTGCCGCCAAAGTACTTTTATGACGAGCGAGGCTCGGAGCTCTTCGAGAAGATCACTCGGCTGCCCGAGTACTATCTGACGCGTGCCGAGCGTGGGTTGCTCGAGGAGAACGCGCACTCGCTCGTCGAAACGCTCCGCCCGCGCACGCTCGTGGAGCTCGGCGCCGGCAGCGCGGCGAAGACACGCATTCTCCTCGACGCAATGGAGCGCACGGGCTGCGCCGAGCAGTATGTGCCCGTCGATGTGAGCGAGGAGTTTCTCGGCGGTACGGCGAAGCACTTGCGAAAGGAGTATCCGACGCTGCGCGTGGAGCCGGCGATCGCCGACATCAGCACGTCGTTAGGCGTATCGGCACGTCTGCCACGGCCAGTGCTGTTCGCCTTCCTTGGCAGTACGATCGGGAACTTCGACGCACCCGCCGCGCGAGCATTGCTCGGCCGCGTTCGTGACGCGATGCGTCCGTTCGATCGGCTACTCCTCGGCACGGATCTGCGAAAGCGGAAGCGCGTCATCGAGGCCGCCTACAATGATACGCGCGGCGTTACGGCGGCGTTCAACCGCAATATGCTGCGCGTGCTCAATCGCGAGCTTGGCGCCGATTTCGATGTCGGCAGCTTCGCGCATCGTGCGTTCTATTCGCGCGAGCGTCATCGCATCGAAATGCATCTCGTCTCGGCGCGCGAGCAGGTCGTGCACATTCCACGCGTCGGCGAAGTGTACCTTGCGAGTGGTGAGACGATTCGCACCGAGATCAGCTGCAAATACGATCGCCCGAGCGTGCGTCGACTGCTTCGCGCGGCCAGTCTCAAACTCGAGGAATGGATCACAGACGGCGAGCGTTTCGCACTCGCCGTCGCCGCGCCACGACCATGACGACTAGCGTGGCGCAGGACTTCTTTGCGCGATCGGTGCGCGAGCGACTCTTCGTTCCACAGCCGGAGGAGGTTCGGCGTGTTGGTGCGGAAATCGAGCTGCTGGCGCTCCTGGCCGGCAGCGGATTGCCCTGTCCGCTCGCGCCGGCGCACGACGACCAGCGCTGCAGCTTGTCCTTGATCCGCAGCTATGGTGGTGTTCGTGGCTGGTGTGAAAAGCGCTCGTCCAAGGGCGCGCCGTACTTCACGCTGCCGAACGGATGGACGTTGACCTTCGAACCAGGCGGGCAGCTGGAGCTCTGCACCGCGCCGCAGGCGTCGATCGGTGCGCTGCTGCGGGACGCTCGCGAGACCGTCGCCGGCCTAACGACGATGGGTGCCGAGGTCGGGATCGAGCTCGTGAGCCTGGGGATAGATCCGCGAAACGAAATCGAGCGTATTCCGCTCCAGCTCCATAGCCCGCGCTACGAGCGAATGACGCAGTACTTCGACAGCATCGGGCCAAGTGGCGTGCGGATGATGCGTCAGACGGCCGCCACGCAGGTGAGTCTCGATCCAGGGCGAGATCCGGCCCGTCGCTGGCGGCTGCTTTCGGATCTGACGCCGTATCTGACCGCGATGTTCGCCAACTCGGCGCGTTATGCGGGCGTGAACACGGGCCATCGGAGCTTCCGCGCTCGTTGCTGGCGCCTGCTCGACCCGTCGCGCACTGGCGTACCGTATCCCGAGTTGTCCGCGTGCGCGGCGTATACGCGCTTTGCACTCGAGGCGGGCGAGATGTCGCGCACGGCCGATGACGGATCGTATCGGTCGTTTGGCGAGTGGGTGGCGGACGATGAGTGGACGGAGACGGAGTGGCACGAGCACCTGACGACGCTCTTTCCAGAAGTGCGGCCGCGCGGCCACCTGGAGGTGCGCTCGATCGATGCGCTCGGTCCGGACATGATCGGCGCGCCACTTGTTCTCCTGGCGGGCCTGGCATACGACGAGGAGAGCGCAGTCGATGCGCGATCGCTTTTGCCACCGGCCGATGAGGATATGCTCAACCGTGCGGCGCGCTGCGGGATGAACGACGATACTATCGCGACGATTGCCGCGGACCTGGTGCGAATCGGCCTGCGAGGCGCGAAAACGCTCGGAGCCACTCTGATCGACGGTGCTGAGCTCGAGCTCGCCGAACAGTTTTTCGACGACTGGACGCTTCGTAGGCGATCGCCCGCGGATTCTCGTTAGGGTACCGCTGCGTACGCGCGACGAATGCGCACCGTGCGTTCGAGCTCGTCGCGCGACTGCAACACCTTCTGCCTGAGGTCGAGCGGGAGGTGATGCTTCGCGAGGTAGGTATCGATCGTTTGTAGCGCGGCGGCGTCGCGCTGACCGCCAATGAAGGCGCTGAGCCACGAGCCGAGAAAGAAGATGCGACGATTGTGCTGAATCCAGGACAGCGAATCGAGCGCAGGCTCCAGATATGGAAGCGTCAAGCTGCTCTGATCGGGATCATTGAAGGCACGGAGACTCGCCGTGACCCACTCCTCGTTGAGCGTTCGATCGCCAAAGTATCGTTGGAAGTAGGTACGCTTCGTCTCCCCGTCCGGACGCGCCGCGGCAGCAACGAACGCGCGGCGCTTGCCACCGGCGGTCGTGTCACGCCGTTCCTCTTCGGCGAGGCGTTTGTCGGCGCTCGGGGCTGCAATCGAAACGAGGTGGGTCACAATCGACCACCGACTCGGCTGGCGAAGTGGAAGACCAGCGCCGCTCGTGCTATCGAGCCACGCGTCGAGACGGCCGACGGCGCTTGGCGTTGCTGCCAGGTCGATGAAAGCGTCGAGCTGGCTCTTGCGTATGCCGTACGCGCGGCGCGGGTCGCCTGCGCCGGCGAGAAGCAGCTGCTCGGCAGCCGGCAGTAGTGAATCGCGATCGGGCTTCGAGAGATAGGCTTCGAGGCCACGACGCAATCGTCCGACGATCCCGGCCGCAATCTGTTCGTCTCGTTCGTTAGGCAATTCGCGAATGGCGGCCTCGAGGAAGGTGCGCGGCGCGATTCGCGTCTCCCGTACCAGATCCCAGAGCGAGCCCCAGAGCATCGCGCGGAGGAAGTCGTCTCTGACGGAGCCGATGTGTGCCACGAGCCAGCCCGCACTCGCGCTGTCGGGCAGCACGAGCGCGTAGGCGTGATCGTTGACATTGGCAAAAACAAAGTCCGGCGCGGGAAGGCCGACCGCTTCGGGCACGTCGGTCGTATCGCGGCGGAGCACGACTGGCAATAGCGTCGGAGCGGCCGCCTGCCTGACGAGGGCGATCTCGGTACGGATTGGCCACGGGCCTGGGCCCGATACCGAAGGTTGCGCCGGGCGCTGAATGAGGCGGAGGCGCTTGATCTTTCCACGGGCGATGTCGAGTTGTTGCTCGACGATGGGCATGCCAGGACGAAGGATGTACTGCGTACCCCAGTCGTCGAGCGATTGGCGAGCCGCGTGCCCAATCGCGCCAAGGAGATCGCGCCAGGTTGCGTTGCCATATCGATGCGCAACAAGGAAGTCGTGCACGCCGGCGCGGAACGCCGAGTCGCCCACGAGATAGTTGAGCTGCTTGAGAACGCCCGGCGCCTTGTTGTAGACGATCGCGCCATAGTTGCTCTTTGCCTGGTCGAGATTGGCGAGCTGTTGCCAGATTGGTGTCGTGCCGACGGTGAGATCGACGTCGTATGCCGCGGGCTTGTTCCGGAGGTAGAACGACATCCACGGGTTCGGCAGATGCTCGAGGTCCTGCATCTTCGCCGCCATGTACGTGGCGAAGCCCTCCTTCAGCCAGAGATCGTCGAACCACTCCATCGTCACGTCGTCGCCGAACCACTGATGCGCAACCTCATGATAGATGGTGGCGCGGCGGCCGAGTCGCTGATTGAGGGTCGGTGGCTCACGGTAGATGAAAGACTCCTCATTGAACATCGTGACGCCAGGATGTTCCATCCCGCCGAATGGAAAGGCGGGTGCCAGCATGTACTGGAATTGCTGGAACGGATACGGAATGCCGAAGTACCGCTCCAGTGAGCCTAACGCGGACGCGACCTGGTCCTGGAGAGAGTCGACTTCGACTTCATGCGCGCGCGAGGCGCGGACGAGAAGCGGCGTCGAACGCGCGCCGCCGACGAAGCGAGTATACGGCCCAGCAGCAAAGGCGAAGAGGTACGTCGGCAGCGGATCGGTCTCGGCGAAGCGAAAGTGCGTCGAATCGCCATGGGCTGGAGAGACCTGTCGTCCATTCGCAATGGCTGTCCAGCGGCTCGGCACCGATAGCTCCAGCTCGAGGCGAGCCTTGAGATCGGGCTGATCGAAGCAGGGAAAGAGTGCGTGCGCATCGGACGGGACCAGCAGCGTGTAGAGGTAATCGCGCCCGTCCGTCTCGTCATGAAAGTGGATGATCGGCGCGCCCGCCGGCGCAATCGGCGTCGCGAAGGATGCGGCGAAGCGGTTTTCGCCGGGCCTCAGGGCACGCGCGGGAATGCGAACATGCGAGCCATTCCATTCGACGCCGTCAACGCGAGCGTTGTTCACGCCGATGTCGGATAAGGACGGCCCGCGAAAATCGACGATGACGTCCGTGGGTGCTTTGAGCCGGAACGAGATGCTGACGCGGCCTTGTGCCGTGTCGGACCTGCGCAGGTCGAGGCTCAATCGGTAGCGTACGGTGGTGATCTCCGATGCACGGCGTGTCGCGAGCGCGCGCGAGATACCGGGCGTCATGAGGCCCGTCGTGTCGCCGGCGGCTTGCAGGATTTGCGCGGCCAGGAGGAATGCGATCATGGGCGGACGCTATCCGGGGAATGCAACGGCAGCAAGGTGAACGTGATTCGGCAGAGACGATGGACGTGAAGCCATCGCGTATCTAACGTTCGCGCCTATGCCAATGAAAGAGACCGAACGAGCGCTCACGCACGTCGACGCGACGCGCAGCGGAGAATCAAGCGAGGCGATCGTCATCGAGCTGCTCCACGAGGACGCGCAACGACCGCGCCGTGCGACGCAGGGCTCCGCCGGCTACGACCTGTTTGCGTATCTCCGAGAGCGTACGATCGACTGTTCCGATGGAGCTCGTCTGTGGCAGACGGCAGCCGAGTCAGTGAGCGGCGCGTTTCGCGTGATGCTTCCAGCGGGCGCAATGGCGCTCATTCCATTGGGGTTCAAGGCGCATTTGCCTGTCGGGTACGAAGCACAAATACGTCCCCGCAGCGGAGCAGCGTTCAAGAAGGGTTTGGGCATTCCCAATGCGCCAGGGACGGTCGACTCCGATTTTCCCGACGAGTGGCGAGTGATCGTGCGCAATACGACTTCGCAATCGATCGTGATCGAGCACGGCGAACGCATCGCGCAGATGGTGCTGCAGCGTTACGAGGTGCTGCCCTTCGTATCAGGCAGCGTCGCGATCTCGACCGATCGGGAGGGAGGCTTCGGCAGCACCGGGCATTAGTGCCCAAAGGGGGAAGAAAAACGAAAAGGGCCGGCAGTCCGAAGCTGCCAGCCCTTTTCTGGTCATCGTGGATGAACTGCCTCAACAACAACACCCACGACAGCCGCCGGTTCCGCTCGGGTCAGGGACCGGGAGACGTGCTCTGTCTTACGCGTTCACGTGACCCAAGCTGGAAGCCGCAGTATTAGACAATGGATCACCTCCTCGCTTTTAGGGTGGAACATCTCGGATTCGAACAGCAATCCAACGTGTACTTCCGTACCCTAGTTGGGGGCGCGAAGATCCGCAACGCCAGCGGGAGGCGCGAATCCACAGAACATGTTGTGACCTTCGAACGTAGTGGTCGCTGATGCCATCGCGCCTTCTCGCTTTCACCAAACGCGGGTCCTACTTCGACGTGAGCCGCGCACCGCGCTATAGCGTGGTCTTCGCGCTGCCGTTGCTGCTCGCCTACGAGGCGCTCGCCGCGGCGCTCGCGGGTTCCGACAGTGCGTCGCAAGTTCGCAACGGCGCCGACGTGCTGCTCAAAGAGGCGTTCGTCGCGGCGGCAGGCCGCAATGGTCCGCTGATTTTCATTGCGACCGTGATCGCCATTGGGATCTGGTTCGTTGCGCGAGATATGAAGCGCACCGGCCAGGGCGTTCGTCCGGTCATATTCGGCGGCATGCTCGCCGAATCGATGGCGCTCGCAGGAATCTTTGGCGTCGTCATCGGCACGATCACTACGAAGCTGCTCGGCTCGCTGCACATCCTCGCGATGGTTGCGACAGGTCCCGGCGGGCCCATCGCGCACATGAGCTGGGCGACGCGCTTGATGCTCTCGCTCGGCGCCGGACTATACGAGGAACTGCTGTTCCGCGTCTTGCTGGTGTCAGCGCTCGCGGCGCTGGCGCGCGTCGTGTTCGGCTTCGGGGTGAAAGGCGCGGGTGTCTTCGCGACGCTCGTCGGCGCGCTGATCTTCTCGGCCTTTCATTACATCGGGCCATTCGGCGATCCCTTTCGCCTAACGTCGTTCACCTTCCGTGCGATCAGTGGCATTGCGTTCAGCGCTCTGTATCTGCTACGCGGCTTTGGGATCACGGCCTGGACGCACGCGTTGTACGACGCATTCCTGCTTCTCGGTTGAGCTAGCGCCGGCGCAGAATCTCCTCGAACAAATCGACCGCGCGCGGGTCTCCGGACTGCCCAAGCCAGAAGAGCGCCTGCGCACGCGCCGCCGGGTGGGGCGCTCCGCGAGCCACCTCGATCAGCTCGGGTATCGCGCTTTCCTTCGGTTGTTGAGAGAGTGCGAACACCGCGCTCGCGCGAACATCGTCATCGTCATCGTCGTCGCGGTCGGCGAGTCCGAGCTTGGCGGCGGCGCCGCGGGCGAGCCAGAACGAAACGGTGTTCCGGGTAGCGCGCGGCAGCTGCTCGTCGCGCGCGAAGCGCAGGAGGGTCGGCCATGGGACGATGCTATCGGCAAGGACAAGCGGGAGAATCGCATCGCTGGCGGCACGCCCGTGCGCTTGCTCGACGAGGTTCGTGAGAAAACCCGCGGCGTCGCCTACCGAGACCATGCCGAGATCGCGGGGCGGCGAGTCGCCGGCGCGACGCGGCCCGGCGTAGGTGTGCAGCCTGACGATTTCGCCTCCGCTCACCGAGGCGACGATGCGGACCGGACCAGGGCCGCACGGCGGCCAATCGTCGCCACGACTATGGCCGGAGAAATTTCCGCCGTCGTAAATCCGGTTGTTGCCGCCGAAGCCATCGCGGATGAAGGTCGCTCCGTCACCGCAGACACCCGGTCGCGACGCGAAGGTGAATTGGACGGGTCCGTCGGAGCCGTTGACGACGCGGCGCATGAGGGATTGCGCCATCGCTGTGCGCGCGGCGACGGCAGCGAGCAGCCCGAGCACGAGAGTGTGTCGCGTCATCGAGTCACCAGGTCGCGAATGAAGGCGAGCGCGCGCGGATCCTTGCTCTGACCGAGCCAGAACAAGGCCTGATGGCGCACGTCGCGGTCGGCATCGTGTTCCGCGATGTCGATCAGCTTGTCGAGCGCGGCGCGATCGTGCCGTTGCGAGAGGACGAACGTGTAGTGATTGCGGAGTGCCGTCGACGACAGTCGATCGTACAGCCTAACGAGATCGCCCGTGAGTGAGCGTCCCTGGCCGAGCCAGAACATGGCCTGCTCGCGCGTATGCTCCGTCTCGTTGTCGTCGGTCACGATACTCGCGAGCCACTGCGACGCGCGCCGGCCGTCCGAACGCGAAACAGCGAGGAGGACATTGTCGCGCAGCTTCGACGACACGCGGGGATAGAGCGATTGTAACCACGCGACGTCATTCTCCGAGATGTCATCTCGGCCTAACGCAATGATCGCCGAGCCGCGAACGTCATCGTCGAGGCGGTCGTCGGACGCGAGCTCGTGAAGCGTTCGGCTCGCCGTTTCATCGTCGTACGTCCCGATCCAGAACGTGGCCCGTTGCCGCAGCTCCTGCTTCATGTCGGCGTTTCTCGCCGTGCGTGCGAGATCGGGTACCAGATCGATGCTGTCGGCAAAGACGGCAGCGGCCAACGGATACTCCGCGTTTCTCCCACTCGCGCGTGTTGCCGCGTCGAGCAGATAGCGCGCCGCATCGGGCGCCGACACGACGCCGAGGTCGGTGGCGTCGTCATCCGCGCTCCACCGGCCACCGACGTGCACCCGATAGCTCACGGTCTCCCCGCCAGAACGGCCAATCGCGACGCGCACGGGTCCCGCGAAGCACACATCCACGTTGCTGGTTCCGTAGCCGTACGTGTTCGGCAGCACAATGAACGACGGCCCAGTGCGAACCGTCTCGCCTCCATCGCCGCAGAGGCCTGGTCGCGCGGCGTAGGTGAGCCGCACGGATCCGTCGCGGACGCGCTCGATCTGTCGTCCGAGCGATTGCGCCAGCACCGTCGACGGCGCGAGCGCGAACACGCCGAGCATTCTCCGCCACGACATGGGGTTCACCGGTTGATCAGGTCGAGAAGGAATTGCTGAACACGCGGATCGTGGCTCTGGCCGAGCCAGAAGATGGCCTGCTTGCGGAGATCGCGATCGGAATCGTTCTTCGCGATGTCCATCAGCTTATCAATCGCGTCGCGATCGCGCCGCTGGGAGAAGACGAAGATGAGTTGATTCTGAATTTCGGACTGGCCCTTCATCTCGTCGTAGAGACTGATCATCTGGCGCATGTCGGCACCACTCTGGCCGGCCCAGAAGAGCGCGTTCTTGCGTGCGTCGATCGAAATCGATTTGTCGCGCGCGATCTCGATCAGCCAACGCATCGCGTCGGGCGTGTGGGCCTGCGCCATCGCCTGGATGATGCTTCCCTGAATTTCCTCGCTCCGCGACCGTCCAAAGAGATCGCGCAGGAAGCGCATGTCGTCGGCGTCGCGATGCGTCTGGCCGAACCAGAAGATGGCCTGCGTCCGCGCATGCGTGGATTTGCGCTCGTCGGACGCGATGCGACGGAGTGCGGCATCGGAGCGCTCGTCGCGCGTCTGCGAGAGAGCGAAGATGGCTTTGTCCAGTATATCGTCATCGGTTGCGTTGGCCGCGATGGAATCGAGCGCCGCGACCGCGCGCGGCGATCGCGCCTGGCCTAACCATTGAATCGCCTCGCCGCGGACGTCGGAGCTCGGATCCGCACGCGCAACCTGAAGCAAAAGGTCCGTCGCTTCGTCGCTGCGCTTCTGCGAGACGATGAACACCGCTTGCTTGCGCAGACTCTCACTGCACGAGCCACGCTTCGCCAACACCTGACGGAGGATTGGCAGCGCCGACTCGGCGTCCATCTGCATCAATGCCTGGAGCGCGTAGATACGGGGATCATCGTCGTCTTTCGGACAACCGCGCTCGTCTCCGAGCTGATTCGCTTTTTCCTGAACGCGTTGCGCGGCTTGGGCATCGCCGCGACGAGCTTGGAGGCTTTCGATCCGCGTGCGCAAGGTCTTCGCATCTTCGCGTGTCGACGCGTCGGCATAATCGCGCGCTTGCTGCTCGATCGCATCCACCGCGTCGCGCAGGTCCCGCTGGCCGCCGAGCTGATAGAGGCAGTAGGCGCGATAGTAGAGTGCGTCGCCGGCGTAGTCGGAGTGAGGATATCGGTCCACGAGATCGGCGAAAGCGTCAGCGGCGCGCCGATAGTTCTCGTCGGCCATCGCGCGTCGTGCAAGACGGTAGAGCGAGTCCGCGGGATCCCGCACGCTCCAGGGCGCGGGAGGAACGAGCCGTTCGCGACGGCGCGTTGCAACGCCGATATCGCCGAGACGCACGAGTTGCGCGACGTGTACGGCGGCATCGACCCCCGCTAGCGAGATCGCTCCGCTGGGCACGTCGGGCACGACGACCGTTTGTGCCTTGACCGACGGCGCGACCGCCCACAGCAGCGCGAGCAGTATGGTTGAGAGCTTACTCACAATTCCTCTCCTCAGGTGCCGGCGGGCGAGAGCCGCGCCGGAATGGTCGTGTGCAGTTTGCCGATGACGCCACGACGCTCGATGGAGTGCTCGATCAGGTCGAGCTCCTCGGCGTGGTGCGCACCGGAGTTGCTGTACTGCGCGATTTGCACGAGCACGAGCTCGAGATCGTCGAGCAGGCGCTTCATCGTGGGGTCTTCCTGAGCCGACGCCTCCAGGAGGCGCGTCGTCGTCAGGAGGTTCTTTGCCCAGGTCGTGATCTGGGCGTCGACTTCGCCGCGCTTGGCAGCGGAACGGAAGGAGGTCAGCATGGCTTCGGTCCCGGCAAGGTGCTCCATCACTGCGAGACGATACGCCATGTTCTCCGAGTGATCGTTGAAGGGCTGCGAACGAGGGACGTCGACCGTGTTCGGTGCGGTATTCGGCGTGACCCGCGGTGTGGGATGCGGGGCGCTCGGCATCGAGTGAACCTTGGGGTTTGAATCGACGACTACGGGTGACGTCGGCGGAGTCGAGGTCGACTCAGGTCGATTCAGAGCGACGCGAGCGCCTTCAGTCTTCGGCACCCGACGCTCGTACAGACGACCGATCGCGATGCCGATGACCAGCATCGCGGCGGCGGCGAACGGGATGACCCACAAACGTCGCGGACCGATCGATGGAGCGACAGCGGTCGCGCGACGTGCACGCGCGGCGCGGATCTCGGTCCACATCCGCTCGCGCGGCGTCTCGCCGGGACGATTGTAGTCCTGCGCGGCTGAGCGAAGCATTTCGTCGAAGTCGTCGGAGGGATGGTCGGTCATGCGCTGTAATCTCCAGCAAAGGACGCAAGGGCCAGGCGTAGCTTGGCGCGAGCGTCGAACAGACGCGCCTTTGATGTTCCGATCGGAATGCCTAACGCGGCACCGACCTCTTCATGAGTGTAGCCTTCGATGTCGTGCATGATGTACACGGGCCGGAGCTTCTCGGAGAGCGCGTCGATCGCCTGGAAAAGCTGTGTCCGGAGATCGGGCGGCAGATCGCGCGCTTCGGCCGCAAGCAACGGCGTTTCCTCGAGGTCGGTAGTGCGAAGGCCAATCCGTTTCACTTTGCGCATTCCGTTGAGCGTGACCGAGACCGCGATCGAGTGGAGCCAGGTCGCGAGCGATGAGTCGCCGCGAAACTGTTCGAGCCGCTCGAAAGCGCGAATGAACGTGTCCTGCGTGAAGTCCTCCGCGAGGTCGCCATCGCCAGCCATGCGATAGACGAGCCGGTAAATGCGATCCACGTGGGCGTCGTACAACGCACGCTCCGCGTCGGCGTCGCCGGCGAGGCAACGCGCGATCAGCTCGCGATCGATGGAGTGCACGTCATACGTCGCTGGAGTGGGGGTTTCGTCCTAGAGACACGGGGGGCGGAGAAAGGGTTGGGTGGGTCGTTATAGCCGAGGTCCGCGAGCAAGCCAATGCAACGGCAACTCTTGTCATAAAAAACGAACGGGGCAGCCGTCGTGGCTGCCCCGTTCATTCTCGTCGAGCACGGTCGATTACGGATTCGGCAGCTTCGTGAGCGTCGTTGCGTACTTCCCGTTGATCGCTTCGATTATGTAGTTCGTGAGAAGAATGTGCGAGGCCGCTGTCGGGTGGATACCGTCGAGGGAGACCCATTTTCCGAACGGCGCGGTTGGGGCGAGAAAATTCGGACCCGTCGGCGTGATCTGGCCGGCTTTCGTCAGGCTGTCGAGTACATGGTTCGGATCGAAGTATGCGAAACCGACAGCGTTCGCCTTGCCGCTGATGTACGCATTGATTGCCGCGACATCGGCGGTGAGCGCCACGATCTCTCCTTGATCGAGCACGAAAATGTCTCCGAGCAGCGGATACTGTGCGATCGGAGTCTTCTCACACTCGATCGTCGTCGGGTGCTGACCCGCCGCGATGGCGGGGACGATCGCGAAGCTGATCAGCGAGTTCGTCGTCGAGGTGCAGGTGGTTGGGTCGACGGTGATCGTCTTGCCGGTTGCCTGATCGAGCGCGGCAACGAACGCCGGATTCTGGAGCACGCGTCCAGAGAACATAATCGGCGCGTTCGTGACGTTCACGACACCGATCAACACTCCTCTCAAACTCAGTGGGGCCGCGGTGAGATCGGCCATCATCTTGTCGTAGTTCGCCTGGAACGTTGCCTGAGGCGTGACGCCAGGCGAGACGCCCGGCACCGGCGTGAGCAAACCAGTAACGGCCGCTTCGAGCACGTCGTTGTTGCCGATCCAGACGCTCGCGAACGTCGGGTTCGCGGCGCGAGCGCGCTGCACCTGATCCTGGCCGCCCAGAATGAGCTGCGTGAGCAAATTCGAATTTCGCGTGCTGTCGGGCGCATCCGGGTCGAGCGAAGTCGCCCCGGGTACGGCGACGTTGTTTAGAATCGCGACTGTATTACCGCGAAGGTAGCAGGAGGTGCTGGTGCTCGCCGGGTAGCCCGTCGGTGTCACACGGGTCTGGGTATTGAAGTTGTTAACCGGCGGCGGGCACCCGGGCTTCGCAATGGATGCGTAGGCGTAACGCGTTCCCATCTGGCCGGCCAGCAGCTTGGGATAGCTCTGCTGCTGTGTCGAATCGTTGATGCCGCCCGACTGATATCCCGCGGTGAGGCTGTTACCTAACGCGACATAACTCTGGAATATGCCGTTGCCCTGCGACGGCTTCGGACCAAGGACTTTCGCCGTGTGGTCCGTGCAGGCCGCGGCGCTCGCCACAACGAGCGCGGCTGCACCGAGTCGAAGAATTCTATTCGTCATTCGGAAGTCTCCCCGAAGCACGGTTCAAAAGGCGCTCTTGAAGCCCAACGCGAAGATGTTCGCGGTGAGCGAATACTTGCCGCTGTTGAGCTGCGCCGCGGTCTGCGACTCACCGGTGCGCTCGACGATGCGGCCACGACGGCCGGGCGTCGTCACGAGGACGTACCCACCGTCCATGACGACGTTGTGCCACGCCGGCGTCGTGAAACCTAACGTGTAGTTCGCGCGGTCCTGCTCCGGGAGCAGCGGCGTCACCGTCTCATTCGGCGCGGCGCGCGTCACGCCGGCGAAGCCGCCGCGAACGTGCCAGGTATTAGCGAACTTGTATTCCGCACCAAGCCGCAGCGCAGACGAATTGTTGTAGTCCTCGATCAACACCGAACTCGGCGTCGCCGGATTCGAGAACGTGATCGGCAAGCTCTTGAAGCTCGAGTAGGCGATAAGCGCGTAGTCCGCCTCGAGCTCCCAGTTCTGGAAACCAGTGTAGGCAAAGCCGACCTGGAATTGCGCCGGATGATTGATCTTGGTGCTCACCTTCTGCGACGACAACGGCGCCCCCGGCGCAAACGCGGCCTTGAGCAGCGACAGTGTATCGACATGAGCACCGGCACCAACGAGCGGCGGCCCCGCTGGGTTCGCAGGGTTTGGAATCGCGGTCGGAATGATGAGGTTCGTCGCGACCTGCGTGAACGTCGCGTCAGCGTTGTCGTACTTGAAGGACATCGGCGTCATGAAGCGCGCGCCGAACATCCAGTTCGGAGAGAGCTTGCCCTGAACGCCGATCTGCAGTCCGTAGCCCCAGGCATCACCCTTCAACGTCGCTTGCGCGAACTCGGTGCGCTGTGCGATGCCGAGTGCGGCAAAGGTGATCGGTGGGGTGATGCCGGGAATCGGCAGCACCTGCTGCGAAAGATCGATTGCCTGAATCAGCTCCACGTGCGAATGGCCGATGATCGGGCCACCGCCCACACTCCAGTTCGAGTTGATCTGATACCCAACGTTCGGCTGGATGTAGATCGTCTGGAGCGACGCCTTCTTCGCTTCGAAGCGGCCCGGAAAATCGTCGTGCCACTGCGATGTGAGACCGTACGGGACGTACACGCCACCGCCGAAGGACCACTGGCTCTTCGGGTTGTGATAATTGACGAATCCGTCGGGAACGAGGGCGGTCCCTACATCGGCCTTGAAGGTCTGGAATGTCGTGTCCTGAACGAACTTTCCATTCAGGGCGATCGCCGCCGCTCCGATATCCCAGCTCCAGCCGCTGAGCGCGGAAACCGCAGCAGGATTCCAATAAATCGCCGACGCGTCATGACAGCCCGTCGCGACCGCCGAATAACCGCGCCCGAGCCCGCAGGTGCTGATCTCATTCAGACCAAAACCCTGCGCGCCCACGATGGTGCTCGAGGTTGAGAGTACTAGCAACGCTATCCAATACCGCGAACCACGGCGGAGCTGCATGTTCGTCCTCCGGTGAAGGGCGCGAGCGTAGTGGGACGCTCGTTGCGATCGCGCGTGATCAGTGGGCGCGTCGCCGTGTCGAAGAGATACCGCTGAGGTGAGCAGAGCCGATGAATTGCGGTCGCCGCAAGTCGGCGCGGAATATAAGAAGAGGCGCGAGGAATTGCTCGCCAACGTTCGCCGCATTTCAGGGCCGGAAAGAAACCACCCCGTACGCGCGCGTCTGGTGCGCAAAGGGGGCGTCGAGCGAACGAGCGACGCCGACGAGCAATCGCGCCGTCGGCGTGCCGAGCACGGGCAATGCCGACTGATTCAGTTCGAAATCGACGCCGTAGACGCGGTGCCAGATCTGGAACCGGGCGGCGCCGCTGCGAGTGCTTCCACCCCACAAATACGGCGTTAGGCCGGCGATGCTGGTGGCGGCGCGGTACGTGAGTACTTGATCACCTGTCGCCACGGTTGCCGGCAACGCGGGCATCACCACTCGTTGACTCAGAATTGCCGTCGATGTCAACGTCGAGGCGAGTCCACCAATGCTGAACTGCTCGAAGGCCGGCGCATCGGTGTTGACGCGCCCGTACGTTGCTCCGAGATCGATCGGGGCGGCCAAGTCAGTGCCGACATGAAAGCCGGCACTGACGAGCTCCCGATCGAAGGATTTGCTGCCAGTTCGTCCGACCGTTCCATGCGCCGCTATGGATTCAGTGGCTTCGATCGCGTCGCCAATCTGCCGGAATGCCGCGCGGACCTCTCCGAATCCCAGATACCGCGCAACCCCAATCTCGATAGGCACCGCGGGTTTCTGCGTGACCCACTCCGGCGACGCGCCGGCAGTCAGGAGCGCGCCCCATCCGTCGAACGAGCGTGCATAGTCTACGGACATATATGCGCCGCGCATGTCGGTTGTCACTGGAATGGACGCGGGCAGCTCCAACGATCGCGTGTCGCTTCGCTGGACGAAGCCGGAGAGGTGGAACTCCGGTCGATCGCCGCGCCACGCACCCTCGATCGATTCTCCGTGCCAGGCGTCGCCGCTTCCAAGCGAGAGCTGGCCGAGTATCGAGAGACGGCCAACGACGTCGGTGTTGACGAGCGCGAGCGTTGCTTCGCGACCTGTGGTGCCGATGCTCGTTGCGGGGAACCATCGCGTGGTGCGCGGTCCAAACGCGTAGCGCTCCGGCGGCGACGTTCGCGACGGCGCGAAGACACGGACAAGCGTCGCCGGCGCCACGACAACAGGAATGAGCTTCGAATCGAAGAGCGCCGACGGCTGATCGGCCAGCGGAGTCGGCGACGCGAGGCGTCTGACGTCGTATCCTCGAGCGTGAAGCGCGAGAAACCAGATCGAGCCGTCGGCGCCGTTAGGCTCGGGCGCAATCGTCGCGCCGGTAACGCGAGTCAGAGCGCGCGCGACGGGTGGCGTGGCGGTGCCGAAGTCGATTCGCTCGAGATTGGGTGTGCCGCTACGATCGCTGACGACAACGAGTACGCCTGGTCCGAGCCACGCGGGATCGAATCGATTCGCGCCGTCCTCGGGATCGGCAAACCGCGGCGCGCTGCCGGCAACGTCGATCAGAGCGATGCGCCATCGATTGTCTCGTTGGAGCGCGACGGCGATGCTCTTGCCGTCCGGAGACCACCGCGGACGCGCGAACGATGTCAGGACATCGCCGCCGGCAAGCAGACGGACACTGCCAGTTCCCAGATCGACAATCACGACGTCGCAGTGCCCACCGAGGCACCGCAACGCAACTGCCCGGTCTCCGTCCGGCGACGGATCCGCATCGCGGACGGACGCGTGTTTCGTTAGGCGCCGAACATCGTGACGCGCGACGTCCCACAGGTAAAGCTCAGGCCGGAGCGAGCCGTCGGGCCGGCGAGTGGCACGCCAGAGCAGAACGCGCTTGCCATCGGCGAACCAACGTGGGTCCTCGAAGGCGCGACCGTCGCGTGCCAGCAGCGTCGCCAACGTCCGCCTGGGCAATGGGTAGATGCGACGCTCAGGAACGTCCTGCGGGTCGCGTCGAAGCAGTCGCTCGCGCTGACGAGCAGCGAGCGTGTCCGGCTCGGGCGTGGTGCTCCAGACGGCGACTCGGGCCAGGTGCCCAAGAGGGCGAAGCACCAGTGCCGCCAACTTGCCGTCCCTGGAAATCGCTGGATCGCCGGTGGCGCGTGCGAGGTGCTGCACCATCTCGCCCTCGACGAGTCCCGCGCGCGCAAGCACGCTATCGATTCCGACCGCATCCGCCGTGACTTCGGCGCGAAAACGGTCGTACAGAATGGCCGGCGCGTCGCCATACACTCCCGTGAATGCCTCGTCGAAGCTGCGGTTCACGCGCGCCGTGAGTCGCCTCCACACATCGACGAGGCTCGCGTCGCCATTGCGGCGGGCGAGCCATTCCAGAAAGGCCGAACCGGCGAGATAGGCGAAGTCGCCGCCCTCGAAGTCGCTCCAACTGCTGAGCTGCGCGTAGTTAGGCAGCCGACCCTCGATCGCCCACTGCCGGAGCGTGGCGGGACGCCAGACGCCGTGCGGGCGGCCGGTGCCGGTGACGACTCCCTCGATGTACGTTGCGTACCCCTCGATGACCCAACGTGGCGAGCGGTAGGCCAGGGGCCCGACCGCGAGTGGGGAGACGCGCCAGAGGGCGCGAGTGAAGACATTCCGGGACGGCCTCGTTAGGTGCGCGATGTGCCCGAACTCGTGCGTGGCGAGCATCTCGCCCCACGTTCGGAATTGCCCGATGTCCTCGCGCGGATCGGGCGGCGATGCCCAGAAGACAATCACCGGATGATCGAGGATCGGAAGCGCGAAGCCGTTCGAGATGTCGAATGGGTCTTCGACGACGATCTGAACGCGCTGCGGTGGGGAGTAACCGACGAGCCTCGTCACCGCCGTATCGACGGCCGGAAGTCGCTCCGCGACGAATTGCGCCCAGCTCGCGAGCTGCGTGGGATAGTGGACGTCGAACTGGCCAGCGTGAACGGTGTGCCAGTTCAGCCACGGCCTCTCGAACACCTGGGCTGCGACCGAGCGCGCGAGAAGAACCAATGGGACCACGCACGCAAAAACGACGTTGCGGGCGCGACTCAAACGACAAAGGGACGGGCGATAACGCCCGTCCCATCGACTTCGGCAGGCGCCGGCCATGCCGCGTTCAGCGTGGAACGTCCCGCTCCATCTGACGGTCACGGCCACGCCGGCGAGCGACAAAATCCATTAGCCACGTTTGCGGAATGAGAAACAATGGGGTGAGAAAGAATCCAAGAAGCGTGTTCAGCCAGATGAGCGCGATGTAAAATGCGCCAAGCGCCACGCCAACCCACAAAGTTCCAAGCGGACCATGCGATTCCACGAGAAGCTCCCGTTGCGACGGTGCGAAGAAGATAGAGGACCGCGGTCGAGCGGCAAAGTGGGGGAACGCGGACGGAAGCTCGCGGTCGCTGTATCGCGTGCGTTGCCCAGGCGCGGCAATATTGTCCTCGCCGTGTCGGGCGGGCTCGACTCGATGACGCTTCTCGATCTCATGGCAACGGTTCGCTCCGATCGCCGTGGCGAGCTGACCGTCGCCACCTTCGATCACGCGTCCGGCGCACATAGCGTACGCGCGGCATCGTTCGTCGCGGACGCGGCTCTCCGCTACGGGATGTCGGTCGTCATCGGAGTCGCGGGCAGCGTCGAGCGAAGCGAAGCGGCATGGCGCGCCGCGCGGTGGTCGTTTCTGAGATCCGTGGCGCGCGCTACGCGCGCGACCGTCGTCACGGCGCATACGCGCGATGACCAGATCGAGACGGTGCTGATGCGTGCGATGCGTGCTGCCGGCGCGCGTGGCTTGGCGGGACTTCGCGCCGCGTCCGATGTGTGTCGACCGCTCATCGACACATGCCGCGCCGAGCTGGAGACGTACGCAACAGCGCACCGCCTGGGCTGGATTGATGATCCGACCAATCGCGAACCATTGTACCTTCGCAATCGCATTCGGCGCGATCTGCTGCCAGTGCTCCTGCGAGCGCGTCCCGGTCTGGATGCAGAACTGATCGCGATCGGTGAGCGTGCGGCAACGTGGCGTCGCGAGGTCTCCGCGCTCGTCGAGAGTAGTTTCGCTATCGAGATCGGAAGCGGGGACGACGGAATGCCCCAGAGAACGTTGGACGTGAGGGCCGCGGATTTGACGAGCTGCTCCCGGGAGGTTCTCGGGATCGTCTGGCCCGAGCTAGCGGCGCGAGCCGGTCTTACCCTCGATCGGCGGGGAACGGAACGCGCGATCGAGTTTACTCAATCGGGCGCGGTAGGCCGTCGCGTGCAGCTTTCGGGCGGCTGGGACCTCATTCGGTCGAGAACGCATTTCGAGCTGAGGCCGACTATCGCGAGCGACAATGAAGGCCGTCTCCGCGCACTCGATCCGCCGATGATCTGGGATCGATGGGCATTTGCTCTGGTCGACCAGACCTCTGCGAGAGATGTCTGGCGTGTGACCCTCCCGACCGGCGAGTCGCTTTCGGTGCGGTCGTGGCGACCGGGTGACAAATTGACGGTGCGGCAGGGGGAGCGTCTCGTTGAGCGCAAGGTGAAGTACTTTTTATCGGATGCGGGAATCTCCGGACACATCCGTGCGAGGTGGCCCGTAGTCCTCGCCGGGAGCGAGATCGTCTGGATTCCTGGTGTTCGCCGCAGCGACGCGGCAACCGCACGGTCCGGTGGACCGGTTGTGACGTACGCCTGTGACTATCTCGATCGCCGATCCTAGACTATCCGGTCGCGCCGTGCGCCGGATCGTGTACAGCCAGCAGCAAATTGCCACACGCGTCCGAGAGATAGGCGAAGAGATCGCCAGAGCGTATCCTGATGGAGATCTGCTCGTCCTCGGCCTATTGAAGGGGAGCTTTATATTTCTCAGCGATCTGGTGCGGGAAATCCGGCGGCCGCTACAGATCGATTTCCTCGTTGCGGCGAGTTACGGCGACTCGACAATGTCGAGTGGTACCGTCAAGCTCGTTTATGATCCGGAAACCGAATTGGGGGGTAAGCATATACTCCTGGTAGAGGATATCGTCGACACCGGGCGTACCCTGAACCGCTTGATGGACCTTCTTCAGGCACGGAAACCGCGTTCTTTGGAGATCTGCGCGTTGCTGCACAAGCATGCAGCGGCCGAGCTCCGGTATCCGACGCAGTTTGTCGGGTTCGACGCGCCGAACGAGTTCCTGGTCGGATACGGGTTGGATCACGCGGAAAATTTCCGTCACCTTCCGTACATCGCGAGCTTGCAGTAGATGCCAGCACCCACTCCTCCGAAATCACCCAAGAAGGACGTCAACTGGGGCCGTCTCTCGAAGACGCTCTCGTTCTGGCTCCTTATTCTTCTCATCCCGGTCGCGCTGATCCAGCTCTCGAATGGGCGCTCGGATCAGGCTCCGCTCATCAGCTACACGCAGTACAGGGCCGAGCTGGGTCGCGACAACATCCGCAAGGTGAAAATCCAGGCGGGGAAATACGTCGCGGGCGAGTTCAAGACGTCGATTCCCTTCGACGGACGCAACGTGCCGAAGTTCAACGTGCGTCTGCCGATGGAGAACGCACAGGCCGAAGTCGACAGCTTGAACAAACACAATGTCGTCATCGAGGCGGAAGACGCTCGTCCCTCGATCACAGCGTACATCGTCAATTTCCTGCCGTGGCTGCTGCTGATCGGCTTCTACCTGTTCCTGTTCAGGCAGATGCAGGCAGGAGGCGCGAAGGCGTTCTCGTTCGGGAAGTCGAAAGCGAAGCTGCTCACCGGCGATACGCCCAAGGTGACCTTCGCCGACGTCGCGGGCGCGGATGAAGCCAAGCAGGAGCTGCAGGAGATCATCGAATTCCTGCGCGACCCGCAGCGGTTCACGAAGTTGGGTGGACGGCTGCCGAAGGGCGCGTTGCTCGTTGGTCCGCCGGGCACCGGTAAGACGCTGCTCGCACGAGCCGTCGCCGGCGAGGCCGCGCGGCCGTTCTTCTCGATGTCGGGGTCCGATTTCGTCGAGATGTTCGTGGGCGTGGGCGCCTCGCGTGTCCGCGATCTGTTCGAGCAGGGCAAGGCGCACGCGCCGTGCATCATTTTCATCGACGAGATCGACGCGGTCGGACGTCACCGGGGCGCCGGTCTTGGCGGTGGTCACGACGAGCGCGAGCAAACGCTCAATCAGCTGCTCGTCGAAATGGATGGCTTCGAGTCGAACGACGGGGTCATTCTGATCGCGGCGACGAACCGTCCCGACGTGCTCGATCCGGCTTTGCTGCGACCCGGGCGATTCGATCGCCAGATCGTCGTCGATGCGCCCGACCTGAAGGGTCGAGAGGGCATTCTCAAAGTGCATCTGCGCAACAAGCCGATCGCCGATGATGTCGACATCACGACCGTCGCGCGCGGAACGCCGGGTATGGCCGGCGCCGATCTCGCCAATCTCGTGAACGAGGCCGCGCTGCTCGCCGTCCGTCGCAACCACGATCGCATCTACATGATGGACGTCGAGGATGCGAAGGACAAAGTGATGCTCGGCGTCGAGCGCAAGTCGATGGTCATGAAGGAGGACGAGCGCCGCCTAACGGCTTATCACGAGGCTGGCCACGCCATTTGTGCGATCAAGATCGCGGGCAACGATCCCTTGCACAAAGTGACGATCGTCCCACGAGGGCGCGCGCTCGGGTTGGCGTTCACGCTGCCCGAGGACGATCGCGTGTCGATCACGCGTCAGCAGCTCGAGGCGCGGTTGGTCATGAGCTACGGCGGCCGCACGGCCGAGGAATTGGTGTTCGGTCGCGATCGCGTGACGACCGGTGCCGCGAGCGACATTCAACAGGCGACGGCGATCGCTCGCCGTTACGTCACGCAGTGGGGATTGTCGGATGCCATCGGCCCCGTGCTCGTTGGCGACAACGAGCAGGAGCTCTTCCTCGGCCGAGAGATTCAGCATCGGCGTGAAGTGTCGGAGCAAACCGCGCAGCTCGTCGATCAAGAGGTGAAGCGAGTGATCGGGGAGGCGTACGATCGCGCGAAACACACGCTCGAAGACAACATCGATCTGCTACACGCGGTCGCGGCGGCGCTGCTGGAGCGGGAGACGCTCACGCGCGATGACATTGCGATCCTCGTGAAGGGCGGGAAGCTGCCGGCTCGAGTGAGCGGCGCCGTCTCCGGCGGCACACCGCAGTCGACGCCGACGCCGGCCCTCGAGCCGCGGCGGACGCCGCCGTTCCTCGGTGGGCCGGAACCATCACCGGCGTAGAGTACTGTCATCCTGAGCGAAGCGAAGGATCTGCTTTCGGGGTCGTGAAAGCAGATCCTTCGTCGCTTAGCTCCTCAGGATGACAAGGAGGCAGCTGTGCGCGACCTCTGGCAGATCAAATCGCGGACGCTCAAGCTCAATCGCCCCCTCATCATGGGCATCCTGAACGTCACTCCCGACAGCTTCAGCGACGGGGGTCGCTTTTTCTCCCGCGAGGCGGCAATAGCACACGCGAGCCGCCTCGTCGAAGAGGGTGCGGACATCATCGATGTCGGTGGGGAGTCGACGCGACCACAGGGCGCGATCGCAGTCGACAGTGCCGAAGAAATGCGACGCGTGCTCCCGGTGATCGTGGCGATCGCCAAAGCGCTTCCGGAGGCGACGCTGTCCATCGATACCGTCAAATCGGAGGTAGCGGAAAACGCGCTCGACGCCGGTGCACACATTGTGAATGATGTATCGGCCTTCCGTCTGGACCCTCGCATGGGCGAGATTTGCGCGACGGCTGGCGCCGGTGTGGTACTGATGCATTCCCGAGGAAACGTGAGCGAGATGGGTACGTACGCGGATGCAAGCTACGACGATGTGGTCGATGAAGTACTGACGGAACTGCGCGAACGTGTGACGATGGCACGCGATGCCGGCGTCGCCGAGGACTGCATTGCCGTCGATCCAGGCATCGGCTTCGCGAAACGCAGTGAGCATTCGCTCAACATGCTCTCGGCGCTCCCGGAGCTCGTCGAATGGGGATATCCGGTCGTCGTCGGAGCCTCGCGGAAGCGGTTCGTCGGGCAGATTGCCGGCGGTGAGGAGCCATCAGAGCGAGTGTATGGGACGGTTGGCGCCAATGTCGTGGCGCTCGAGCGCGGCGCGCGGATTTTCCGCGTCCATGACGTAGCGCCGAATCGCCAGGCGCTCGACGTCGCGTGGGCCATCATCGAGCGCGATCGGGCGGCTGCGCGGTCATGAGCGTCCTCGAACAGATCCGGCTGCTCAGCTTTGGCTGGCGTGATGTACTCGAGGTCGCGATCGTGGGCTACGCGATCTATCGGGTGCTGCTGCTGTTGCACCGATCGCGCGCGGTCCCGGTGTTGATCGGGATCGTCGTACTGCTGCTCACCTATGCGGTGGCGACAGCGCTGAAGCTGACGATGATCACCTATCTGCTGACGCTGGTCTACACCTACGGCGCCATTGCACTGCTGATCATCTTCGCGCCGGAGCTTCGCATCGCGCTCTCCGTGATCGGCCGGTCGCCGATGCTCCGCTTCTTCCGGCACATGGGCGAGACGGATGTGGCTGACGAGACGGCGAACGCGGTGGAGCGGCTGAGTCGGTCCGGCATCGGCGCAATCGTCGCGATCGAGCGCGAGGTGCCGCTCGATGAGTACGTGCGGTCCGGATCCGAGATGCAGGCAAAGGTCTCGGCCGACCTGCTGACGACGATCTTCACTCCGTATTCGCCATTGCACGACGGCGCGGTCGTAATCCGTGGTGATACGATCGTCGGGGCTGGCTGTATCTTGCCGTTGTCGCAGGCGGCACTGCTCGATCGCTCGTTAGGTACGCGCCACCGCGCGGCACTCGGCCTGAGCGAGGAGACCGACGCCCTCGTGATCGTTGTATCCGAGGAGACGTCGGCGATCTCGGCGGCGGTGCAAGGAAAGCTCTGGCGGAATCTGAGCTCGGCGCAGTTGCGGGACCTGCTTGCGGGCTTGCCACCGCGGTCGAGTGCGGAACAGCCTAGGCTCGAGGCGCGCGCGTAGCGGCGCGGTTCGGCTCACCGCGGAGCACGGCGCGCGAATCGCCGGGGTTCTGCTCCTTGTCGTCTACCTGATCTCGCTCGCGCCGGACGTCACCTTCTGGGACGCGGGCGAATTCATCGCAGCCGCGCACTCGTTAGGAATTCCGCATCCGCCGGGCACGCCGCTCTTCATATTGCTCCTTCACGACTGGGCAAAGCTGTTTGCATTTCTGCCTTACGCCACTGCCTGCAATCTTTTCTCGGCGGTCTGCACGGCGCTTGCAGCGCTGCTGAGCGCGGTGCTGATCAGTCACGGTCCGCGCTTCGAGCGTGGACGTAACGACGGCTGGTACGTCCTCGGCGGCGTGCTGTGCGCCGGCGCCATGAGCTCCGTCCAGCTCAACGCAACCGAAACCGAGGTCTATGCGGCGTCGATCGCACTCGTGGCGATCACGCTCGCCGTCGCGAACCGTGCTGGCCGAACGGCGAGCGCGCGATGGCGCGTTCTCACGGCATATCTCATCGTGCTCGCCGTGCCGTTGCACCTCAGCGCGCTCGTTGCAGCCCCCGTGGCGGTCTATCTCGCCGCCAGCAATGACGACGGTCTCATCGACTGGCAAACGGCGCTTGCGCTCACCGGTGTGTTCGTTGCCGCCATCGGCGCCGGTCGCGCCTCATGGGCATTTGGCATTGCCGGAGTCGTCGTCATCGTTTCGGCGCCGCCGCTCGCGGGTCAGATGTGGCGCTCGATTCCTCGGCAGACTCCGGGTTCCACGCGCCTTCTGTTCGTCACCGCCGTCGCGGCGTCTGGCGTATTCGTTTTGCTCCTGCGCGCGCGGCACGACCCCGCAATCAATCAGGGCAATCCGACGTCACTCGCTTCACTCTCCGACGTCATCGCGCGCCGTCAGTACGATGTTCCTCCCTTCTGGCCGCGACTCGCGCCGATCTGGCTTCAGATCGCGAACTGGTTCGAGTACGCCGATTGGCAGGTCGCGCTCTCGTTAGGCCCGACGCTCGTGCCGACGATCGGCCGAACGGCACTGACGGTCCTTTTCGCGCTGTTCGGTATGGTCGGCGCCGCCGCGCATCGGGCCGCCGATCGCCGCCAATGGCGCGCGGTTCTTCTCCTGCTGCTCTGCGGGACCCTGGGCGTTGTATTGTATCTCAACATGCGCGCGAGCCCGTCGTTCGGTTGGGGGATTCTTCCCGCCAGCGCGATCCGCGAGGCGCGAGAGCGCGATTATTTCTTCGTGCTCGGTTTCTGGGCGTGGGGCCTCTGGGCAGGGTACGGTGCAGTGACGATCGCACAGCGTCTGCGCGTGCGTCCCGTATTCGGCGTGATCGTCGCGGCGCTGCCAATCGTGCTGAACTGGGGCGCCATTACGCGCCGTCACCAGCCTGAAGCGTCGCTGCCGAGGCGCCTCGGCGAGGCTTTGCTGCTCTCGGCGCCTCAGCGTGCGGTACTTTTCGTCGACGGCGACAACGACACGTATCCGCTGTGGTATCTGCAACAAGTCGAGTCACTGCGTCGCGATGTAACAATCGTGACCGTTCCATTGCTGGGCGCCAGCTGGTACGGAGCCGAGCTTTCGCGACGATACGATCTTCTTCCAGCCGGCGGCGATGTGGGCACGTATGCCTCGGTGAGCGCGGGTATTGCGCAGCGAGCGCGCGCGCTCGGCAGGCCCGTGGCTGCATCCGTCTCGCTCGACGCGCATACGCGAAATCAGATCGGGCATGACTGGATGCTCTCCGGACTCGTCTACGTCGAGCGCGGCGGTGCCCCTTTGGACACGATCCGCGTCGCACTCGGTCAGGCGGTCGCCGTTGACACTGCGGCGACTCGGTCGTGGTCGCAACGCATCGAGCGCTGGCGAGGCGACCAGGCAGCGCGAGGGTCAACGGATTCGATCGATGATTACGCACTCGGATTGCTCTCGTGCCCGCGATTGTACCTGCTGCCGACGCCCGACAGCGCGCGGGCCGATTCACTTGCCTCGCTCTGTAACCGCCGATAACTTGGTACGTTATGCGTTTTTCTGACCTGCCGGAGCGACTGCGGGAGGTCCGAGGTCGCATCGACGCCGCGATCGAGCGAGGCGGGCATCGACAAGCGGTAACGGTGGTGGCCGTGACCAAGACTCACGGCCCCGAAGCAGTAGAAGCGGCATGGGAGGCTGGACTCCGGGACGTCGGCGAGAACCGCGTTCAGGAGGCGCTCAAAAAAATGGATGCCGTTCGATCGGCGGTTCGGTGGCACCTCATCGGGCACTTGCAGCGGAACAAGGCGAAGCAGGTGAAGCGATTCGACCTCGTGCACTCGATCGACAGCACACGCCTCGCCGACGCAGTGAACGAGATCGGATGCGAGGCTAGCCACCCGATCGATGTTTTGTTGCAGGTGAATGTGGTCGGGGAAGTGACCAAGGGAGGGTATTCGTTGGACACGCTGCCGAGTGAGGGTGAGCGCATGCATGGCCTAACGGGGCTGCGCGTCCGCGGCATCATGGCGATGGCGCCGCTCGACGCGGACGAGCGAACGCTGCGAACGGTGTTCGTGGGTGCGCGTGAGGCGCGCGCCAGGCTCGTGAGCGCCGGGCATGAGGCGACGGAGCTCTCGATGGGTATGTCCAACGATTTCGAAATGGCAGTGGAGGAAGGTGCGACGCTCGTTCGTCTCGGGACCATCCTTTTCGGCGCGAGGGAGGAGGAAGCGACCGCATGAACGACGAGATCTTTCGGCTAACGCCGGTCGACGTCCGACGCATGGAATTCCCGAAAGCCATGCGGGGGTATGATCAAGGACGCGTCGACGATTTTCGCGATCAGGTCGCGAACGAGCTCGAGCGCGTCACGCGGGCCAATCAGGACCTCGACTCGACCGTTCGCTCACTCACCGAACAACTGCGTGGCTTCCGCGATCGTGACAAAGCACTAAACGACGCGCTCGTCTCCGCGCAGCAGCTGCGTAGCGAAGTGCGCGAGCAATCCGAGCGTGAAGCGCAGCTGATTCTGCGCGAGGCGCGCGCCGAAGCGGATCGCGTTGTTCAGAGCGCACAGATGGACGCGTCGCGATTCGCCGATCAGATCGCGCTGCTGTCGCGGATGCGCCGCGGCTATCTCAAGCAGTTTCGTGTGATGCTCGAGCGCCAACTCGCGGAAATCGCGGCCGAGGAGGACCTGCCCGACCCCGATCCGACCTCGATTGTTGGTGGAGAGCAGCAGGACGCGGCGGAGCCACCGGGCAACCCGCGGTCAGGGGCGCTCTTTCGCGGATGACGGTGCACGCTCAGGTCGCGCCGGAGCTGGAGGCGGCGGCCGCGAATCTTCACACGCTCGAGCGCGTTGATGAGGCGGCCGCCGCCGTGCGCGAGCGCTTCGCTCGCCGCCCCGAGGTCGCAATCGTTCTTGGCACGGGACTCGGCCGTCTCGGCGCGGAGATCGACACGTCGGTAACGATCGAGTACGCGGAGATTCCATCGTTCCCACTCTCGACCGTCGAGTCGCACGCCGGACGCCTCCTCTGCGGGACTCTCGCGGGAAAGACAGTCGTGGCGATGCAGGGCCGCTTTCATCGCTACGAGGGCTACACGTTGCAGCAGGTGACTTTTCCAATCCGGGTACTTCACGCGTTAGGCGCCAGAACGCTCGTGGTCTCGAACGCGTGCGGCGGCATGCATCCGCTCTGGCAGGCGGGCGACCTGATGCTCATCGCCGATCACATCAATTTGCTGGGCGACAATCCGCTCGTGGGACCTAACGACGATCGCTTGGGACCGCGCTTCCCGGATATGTCGGATGCGTATGACGCGGAGCTCCGCGCGGTGGCGCGTGCGGTCGCGCTGGAGGCGGGAATCCAGCTCCGTGAAGGCGTCTACGTCGCGGTGAGTGGACCCAATCTCGAGACGAGGGCCGAGTATCGCTTCCTGCGCGCGATCGGCGCGGACGTCGTCGGCATGTCGACGGTGCCCGAGGTGATCGTCGCGAAACACGCCGGCATGCGCGTTCTCGGCGTATCGATCATCACGGACATGTGTCTTCCGGACCATCTCGAGCCAGCAACGGTCGAGAAGATCATTGCTGTGGCGAACGGCGCCGAGCCGCGCCTCACGCAACTCGTCGCTGGTGTGTTGGAACGCCTCTAAGGGTTATGACAGCAACCGACGCCAGCGCGATGCAGTCAGCGCAGTTCGAGCCACTACCGCCCGATCGTCCCGCCGACGTTCTCGAGCGCGATCTGCTCGCGCAGTGGGATCGTGAAAAGCTCTTCGAGCAAACACTCGCGAGCCGCAAGGGCGCGGCGTCGTTCGTGTTCTTCGAAGGACCGCCGACAGCGAACGGTCGGCCGGGCATTCACCACGTTTTCTCGCGCACGATCAAGGATCTGTTCTGCCGCTATCGCGCGATGAAGGGGTATCGTGTGGAGCGAAAGGCGGGGTGGGACACGCATGGCCTGCCAGTCGAGATCGAGGTCGAGAAGCAGCTCGGTATCAGCGGCAAGCAACAGATCGAAGCGATCGGCGTCGCCGAGTTCAACCGCCTGTGCCGCGAGAGTGTGTTTCGCTATCGCGGCGACTGGGAGAAGCTGAGCGCGCGCATTGGCTTCTGGCTCGACTATGCGCATCCCTACGTCACATTCACGAACGATTACGTAGAAAGTGTGTGGTGGGCGCTGAAGACGCTCTATGACCGCGAGCTCCTCTACCGCGGTCACAAGATCCTCCCCTATTGCCCGCGCTGCGGCACGGCGCTCTCGAGTCACGAGGTGGCGCAGGGGTACGAAGACGTCGAGGATCCGAGCGTGTACATCGCCCTCGAGGTTCGCGAAGGCGGCAAAGGTAACGAGCAAGCTTCCGGGCGTGAGGAGAAGAGCGGTCGTCATGCCGTGCGCCGGATCCTCGTCTGGACCACGACGCCGTGGACGCTCGTCTCGAACGCGGCGCTGGCCGTGCATCCCGATCTCGAATACGTCGAGGTCGTGCGTCGCGAGGGCGAAGATTATCGAACGCTCATCCTCGCGGCCGACCGCGCCCAGGCCGTCTTCGGGAACGATTACGAGAACCGGTGGGAAATCGTTAGGCGATATCGGGGTTCGGATCTCGTCGGCTGGCGCTATGAGCGTCCGTTCGACTGGCTCGACTTTCCGGAGGATCGCGTCCACGAGGTCATCGTCGGCGAGACCTTCGTATCGGCCGAGGATGGCAGCGGCGTCGTGCACATGTCGCCGGCGTTCGGGGCCGACGACTATGCCGCCGGCCAGAAACTCAACCTCGCCTTTCTGCAACCGGTGGACGGACGCGGCCAGTTTCCGCGCGACTTGCCCGTCGTCGGTGGCCTCTTCGTCAAGGACGCCGATGCACTCCTGATCGAAGAGCTGAAACGACGAGGCGTCCTCTGGAAGTCGGCGCGCATCACGCACTCGTATCCGCACTGCTGGCGGTGTGATACGCCGCTACTCTATTACGCGCGCACCTCGTGGTTCGTGCGCACGACGGCATATCGAGACGGAATGCTCGTCCGCAACGCTGCCGTGAATTGGAATCCCGCAGAGGCAGGTGAGGGGCGCTTTGGCGATTGGCTGAAGAACAATATCGATTGGGCGATCTCGCGCGATCGGTATTGGGGGACGCCGCTTCCCGTGTGGCTCTGCGATGCCAACGAAGCCCACGCTGATGTGATCGGCAGCTATGCCGAGCTCGCCGAGCGCGTCGCCGTGCCCTTGCCGAAGGATTTCGATCCTCACAAGCCACATGTCGATAGTTACAGTTGGCGATGCGCGCGGCCTGGATGCCCGGGCCACATGCGCCGCGTGTCCGAAGTGATCGACACGTGGTTCGACTCGGGATCGATGCCCTTTGCGCAGTGGCACTATCCGTTCGAAAATCGCGAGCGTTTCGCGGCTCAATACCCGGCAGACTTCATCGCTGAGGGGGTCGACCAGACGCGAGGATGGTTCTATTCGCTGTTGGCGATCGCCACTGGCCTCGAGCTCGAGCGATCCGCGGCGGATTCCGATGCCGCGCCCGGTGAGAAGCGTGATCTCCGAGAGACCGCTCCGTACCGGGCGGTCGTGGTCAACGATGTTGTGCTCGACGCCGAAGGCCTAAAGATGTCAAAGAGCCGCGGGAACGCTATCGATCCGTGGACGGTGATCGAGCGACACGGCGTCGACGCGGTGCGCCTGTTTTTTGTGGCGTCGAGCAATGTTTGGGTCCCGCGCCGGTTCGATGAGCGGGTGATTCGTGAGCAGGCGGGGCGCTTCCTCCTCACATTCAAGAACATCTACAGCGGCATCTTCGCCGAGTACGCGAATTTCGGTTGGACGCCGACGGAGCTCGATCCTGCGGTCGAACAGCGGCCGCCCCTCGATCGATGGGTCCTCGGCCGGCTCGCGGCCGTCGAGCGTGCGGTGGACGAGTCGCTTGGCCGCTATCAGGCGACCGATGCCGCGCGCGCGATCATCGGTTTCGTGGACGACGATCTGTCGAACTGGTACGTGCGCCTCAGTCGCTCGCGATTCTACGATGTCGACGCCGAAGACAACCGCGCTGCGTTCGCAACGCTCCACGAGGTGCTGGTGTCGGTTTGCCGCCTTCTTGCCCCAATCTCACCATTCGTGAGCGATTGGATTCATCGGCAGCTGGTCGGAACCTCCGTGCATCTCGCGCCGTTTGTTGTCGAGCGGCCTGCGGGTTTCTTGGGCGACGCGGGTCTGCAGACTGCGATGGCAGCGACGCGCACTTTGGCGCGTCTGGGCCGAGCGGCGCGAGAGCAGGCGGGAATCAAGGTTCGCCAGCCGCTGCGGCGCCTGGTCTGCGTTGCGCCGAATGTCGACGACGCGCAGCTCGAACCGCTCGTGCCGCTACTGAGGGTGGAGCTCAACGTCAAGGAGGTGGAGTTCGCATCGTCTGCAGACGCACTCGTGACATTGGAGGCGAAACCGAATTTCCGTTCGCTGGGTAAGAAGTTCGGAAAAAAGACGCCGCTGGGAGCCGAAGCGATCAAGGCGTTTTCGAGCGAGCAACTGCGTCTGTTCCTTCGTGGCGAGCCGCTCGTCGTCACCGTTGACGGAGAAACACATGCGCTCGATCAGGAGGACATCACTATGATTCGGCGCGCGTCGGGTGAACTCGTCGTTGAGGAGGACGGCGGATTCTTCGCGGCAATTGACCCGACTGTTACCCTGGAGTTGAAGAGCGAGGGGCTCGCACGAGAGCTCATTAGCCGGGTACAACGTATGCGAAAGGAGGCTTCGTTGGCGGTCAGCGATCGCATCGTACTGACCGTGGGTGGATCCGATGAGATCCGTGCCGTGATCCAAAAGCACGGCGAGTGGATCGCATCGGAGGTGCTGGCAACCGAGCTCGTCTTCCGAGACGAGCTCACAAATCGGTATGACGCCATGCAGGAGCTCGACCTCGATGGGGTCGTGGCGCGCTTGGCCTTCACCAGGATACAGTAGCTATGCCCACAGCGAACAGCGCCAAGAAGCTCAAGCCGATGACCAAGAAGAACCTCCAGCATTTCGAGAAGCGATTGCTGGAGGAGCGTCGTCGTGTGCTCAAAGAGCTTGGCCGTGCCGACGAGGCCTTCGGAAACACACCGCAGTCCGCCGACGGCGATCTGAGCAGCTATTCCTTCCACATGGCGGACCAAGGTACCGATGCGATGGAGCGCGAGAAGGCGTTTCTTTTCGCTAGTCAGGAGGGTCGGTTCCTGTGGCACATCGACGAGGCGCTCCGTCGCCTCTATCGCAATCCAGATTCGTTCGGTAAGTGTCACAATTGTGGGCAGGAGATCGCCTTCGAGCGGCTCGACGCGCTACCCCATGCGCGATACTGCATAGACTGCAAGCAGCGCGAGGAAGATGCGAAGAAGTAGCAATGCGGCGCTGTTCTGGCCGGTGATGCTGTTGGTGACGGTGAGCGACTTCATCACGAAGAGGCTCGCCGTGGAGACGCTCATCGAGCGGTCGCTGCCGCGCGACGTATTCGGCGACTGGTTCCGGCTGGCCCTCGTTAGGAATCCGGGCGCCGCATTTGGGCTGAACGTTGGCCTGTACTCGCGCTTCATTTTCATGGCGCTGACGATCGTCGCGCTGATCATTCTTGCGCGTTTGTATCGCAGCACACGACCGGGCGATGCGTCCCGGGTCGTTGCCCTTGCACTCGTGTGTGGCGGCGCGATCGGCAATCTCATCGACCGAGTGTCATCCGCCAAAGGTGTCATCGATTTCATCGACGTCGGCATCAGCGAGATCACGCGCTGGCCGACGTTCAACGTCGCCGATATGGCGGTGAGCTTCGGCGCGTTCCTGCTGGCGTGGGTGCTGTGGGAAGAAGATCGCGATCTGGCGGGCGAGGTGGCGCCTGTGACTGCAGGATCGGTGGCGCGCGAGTCTGGTGAAGTGTGAGCCGGAGCTATCGGGCATTCGCCGGTAGCTGATTACTGTTCGCGCATGACCACGTCATCGAACGGCCGCATCTTCTGGGGAGCCGCCCTCGCGGTCGTCGTACTCGACGTCATCACGAAATTGCTCGCGCAGCGACACCTCGTGCCGCTGGTACCGCACAGCGTGGTCGGGGAAGTGGTTCGCTTCACACTGGTATACAACCGCGGCGCGGCCTTCAGCATGTCGCTCGGCCCACACTCGCCGTGGATCTTCGGGTCCTTCGCGGTCATCGCCCTTTTCATTCTCTGGCGCTTATATCGGCAGACGGCGCCGGCGGATCGGCTGCGGGCGCTCGCGTTAGGCCTGGCCTGGGGCGGCGCACTGGGCAACCTCATCGATCGCATTCGTACGCGTGGCGATGGAGTCGTCGACTTCATCGACATTGGCGTTGGCACGGTTCGCTTCTGGACCTTCAACGTCGCGGATTCGGCGGTCACTGTTGGCGCACTGCTGCTCGCGTGGGTGCTCTGGCATGAGGAGCAACGATCGAAGGCCACACGACCTGTGGCACCGAAGCGGGAGGCTGTCGAAGAACGGACCGGAACGTGACCGGCGGCGGCCCGCCCGGTGACGGAACCGCCGGGACGACTCACGAGCTCTCCGCGCCTGACGATGCACCGCGACTCGATCTGTTGATTGCGGGGCAGCTCGATCTGTCTCGCAATCAGGCGGCGACGCTGATCGCAAATGGCCGCGTATGGGTGGATGGCCGGCGAGAAAAGGCGAGCTACCGGGCCCGCGCGGGTGAGCGCATAACGGTTGTGATGCCGACGCCTCCAACGCGGACCGTGCTCGCGGAATCGATTCCTTTGGCAATTGTCTATGAAGACGAGGACGTGCTCGTCGTCGACAAGCCCGCCGGCATGGTCGTACATCCCGCGCCCGGCCATTGGTCCGGGACCCTCGTAAATGCCCTGAAGGGTCGAGGGTCGACGCTCTCTGGGGGAAGTGCCGAAGGGCGCGAAGGAATCGTCCATCGGCTGGACAAGGAAACGTCGGGGCTTCTGCTCGTCGCGAAGACGGACAGGGCACATCGCGTATTGGGCGCCGAGCTCCAGGCCCGGCGCATCGTTCGACGCTACGCAGCAGTCGCCTGGGGACATGTCGCCGAAGATCGCATCACGATCGAGAAGCCAATCGCGCGCGATCCGCGAGACCGAAAGCGCATGGCGATCGTCAGTAAGGGACGGCCGGCGCGGACGGATTTCACCCGGCTGGCGCGCTTCGATTCCGCCGATCTGCTACGGGCGCACCTGTACACCGGGCGTACGCATCAGATTCGCGTGCATCTCACCGCGATCGGCCATCCGGTCGTTGGCGATGACACGTACGGCGGAGGCGGGGGGCGCCGGCTCGTTCAATTACCCCCGCGTCGACACTTTCTGCACGCTGCGTGGTTGCAGTTTCGCCATCCGGTGAGCGGGAAGGAGATCGACATTCGCTCACCGCTGCCGGAGGATCTCCGCCGAGCGCTGGCCGCCATTGCACAGGGCAGTCTTCCCGACGACGCACTTGCAGGCGACCTCGATCCGCTGGAGTACTTTGGCTTCTACCGCCTCCACCTTTGAGCCAACCGTCGCGCCGGCTACCGGGGCGCGACGGACATTGCTGTACCGGGTTGGAAGCGCGGTTTACGGCTGCGACATCGACGACATTCGGGAGATCGTACCATTCCGGCAAGCGACTCGCTTGCCGGGCGCACCGGGGTATGTCACGGGGCTGATCAATCTCCGCGGGACGATCGTAACCGTCTTCGATCTCGGTGTACTCCTCGACGCCACGCGCGCGCGTGTAGCTGAGAATAGTTCGATCATGCTCGTCGCGATGCCAGGGAACAGCCGCCTGGTTGGCGTCGCGGTGCAGGAAGTCATGGATGTTCGCGTCGTCGGCACGTCGGTCGACGATGTCATTGCCGACAGCGCCGGCAACGATGCCGTGCGCGGTCTCGCGCACGTGGACGGCGGGACGGTCATCCTCCTCGACATCCACTCACTCGTCAGGCAGGTCCTGCTCTCCTAGGAGGTTCCTTGAGCCATACCGTTCTCATTTGTGACGACGCGATCTTCATGCGGACCATGGTCGGCGACATACTCAGCCAAGCGGGATTCGAGGTTGTGGGCGAAGCGGAAACTGGCGTGCAGGCCGTGGAGAAGTACAAGCAACTCCGGCCCGACCTCGTCACGATGGACATCGTGATGCCCGACATGGGCGGTATCGATGCGGTCCGCGAGATCTGCAAGCACGATCCGCAGGCGAAAATCCTCATGTGTTCGGCAATGGGGCAACAGGCGCTGGTCGTGGAGGCGATCCAGGCGGGCGCGAAGGATTTCGTCGTGAAGCCGTTCCAGCCTTCGAGGGTTCTCGAAGCGGTTCAGCGGGTGCTCGGGTGATGGCAGAGTAGAGGGCAGAGAGCAGAGGGTGATTTCGCCTTCGCTCATAACCCTCCCCCCTCTGCCCTCCGCTTCTACCCATGGACGCCTCCCAGTACGCCGACCTCTTCCTCACGGAAAGTCGCGAGCACCTTTCGGCGATCAATCAGTGGCTTCTCCAGCTCGAGCGAGAGGGAGCCGCTGCCAGCGCCGAACCGGTGAGCGCGATCTTTCGCGCCGTTCACACCGTGAAGGGGATGAGCGCGACGATGGGCTACGTCGGCGTCGCGGAGCTCTCACACGAGCTTGAGACGTTGCTCGACCGCGTGCGGCGAGGCGAGATGAACGTCAACGCGGAGTTGATGGATCTTCTCTTCCGCTCCGCCGATGTACTCGAGGCGGCGATCGAAGGCGCCGTCGCCGGACGCGTGGTGTCGACCGAGGACGTGCTGCGCCGATTGCGTGCATTTGCCGACGTCCGTCCGGCCGCGGCGGCGGACGAGGGCGAGACATCGCCTAACGACTGGACGGCGCCGGCGCCGACTGGATCGGGCATGCTCGTCCGCGTGCGACTGATACCCGAGGCGCCTCTCAAAGGCGTGCGCGCATTTCTCGTCGTGCAAGCGCTCAGGCGGCTCGGCGACGTGCTGGTCGTCAATCCATCGGTGGCTCAGCTGCAGTCGGAGCAGTTCGCCCACGATTTCGCACTGCGGCTCTCGACGACCTCTGGCGAGGCCGAGATCGAGCGAGTCGCGCGCGGCGCTGGCGATGTCGCGGCGGTGCGGGTTGGCGAGGATGGCGCACAGCCGGAGGTGCAGCGCTCCAGCGCCGCCGAGTCGAAGACGGCGCTCGCCGACGTGTCGAAGGCGCGGACGGCCGATCGCGAGTCCGCCGCCGTCGCGCGAAGGCCGGCTGGGGAATCTCCAGCGCCTAACGCCACGCCACGCGCGATCGATCTTGCGGCGGAAGCCGCGGGCGAATCGGCGAACGTTCGTCAGTCGCGACATGTGCGGATCGACCTTCGCCGGCTCGATTCGCTCATGAATCTCATCGGCGAGCTGGTGATTACGCGCGGGCGATTGCTGCAGATCGCGACGGGACTGGACGACTCCGCGCTCGCCGACAGCGTGACGCAGGCGTCCCGTCTGATCGGCGATCTGCGCGACGAGATCATGACGAGCCGCATGGTGCCCGTGTGGCAGATCTTCGATCGCTTCCCGCGTCTCGTGCGTGACGCCTCGCGCTCACTTGGCAAGCGCATCGAGTTCACGATCGAGGGGAAGGAGATCGAGCTCGATCGGTCGATGCTCGACGAGATCGGTGATCCGATCGTGCACTTGCTGCGGAACGCGATCGATCATGGTATCGAATCGCCGGAGGAGCGAGCGGCGGCGGGGAAGGCGGCGGCGGGCAAGCTGCGTCTCAGTGCGGCGCGCGATCGTTCCGCGGTGGTGATCCGGGTGAGCGACGATGGACGCGGCATCGACCGGGATCGCGTGTTGATGAAGGCGAGAGCGATGGGTCTCGTCGACGCGAACAAGGCGTCGTTGAGCGATGACGAGCTGTTGCGAATCATCGGCCGGCCGGGCTTCTCCACAGCGGAGCGGGTGACCGATCTGTCGGGGCGCGGCGTCGGGATCGATGCCGTGTACACCCGCGTTCGAGCGTTGGGCGGTGCCGTCGACATTCGCTCACAGCCGGGTCAGGGCACGACGGCGACGCTCCGCCTGCCGCTGACGCTCGCGATCGTGCGCGCGCTGCTCGCGCGCGCCGGACAGGAGGTGTACGCGATTCCTCTCACGCATGTGAGCGAGACGGTCGAGCTGCAGGAGGCGGCGCTCCGCACGTTGCAGGGCCGCGAGGTGCTCGTGTTGCGGTCGGACGTGCTGCCGGTGCTTCGTCTCCGCGAGCTGGTCGGGTTGCCTCCGCGCGACGCGGTCGTGACGGCGGGACAGCCTAACGAGCAGATCGTCATCATCGATCTGCCGGATCGCCGGATCGGGCTCGTCGTCGACGAGCTCGCGGGGCAGCAGGAAATCGTCGTCAAGCAGTTCGACGGCGTGAAAGACGGACTCTCATTCTTCGGCGGCGCGACGATCCTCGGGAACGGCTCGCCGGCACTCATCGTGGACGTCAGCAGCTTCCCATGACAATCCCCATAGACGACATCCGCTCGCTCAAGGCGATCCAGCTCGATGCGCTGAAAGAAGTGGCGAACATCGGGGCCGGCCACGCCGCAACCGCGCTGTCTCAGATGATCGGCGGCACGATCATGATCAGCGTGCCCACGATCAATATCTCGCGACTCGAGGAGATCCCGCCGCAGGTGGCCGAGCCCGACGAACCGGTGGCCGCGGTTCTGATGCACATGCTCGGCGACCTGACGGGTCGCACGATGCTCGTGTTTCCACGGCACTCGGCGCTCCGGCTCGCCGAGTTGATGCTGCATCGCGAGCCCGGGACGTCGGACGAATTCGGAGAAATGGAGCAGTCGGCGGTGAAGGAGGCAGGGAACATCCTGAGCTCCGCCTACATGAACGCGCTCAGCGAGTTCATTCACCTCATGCTGCTGCCGTCGCCGCCGAGTCTGGCGATCGACATGTCGGCCGCGGTGTTGACGACCGCCTATCTGCAATTCAGCTCGCAGAAAGACTACGTGTTCTGCGTCGAGAGCGAGTTCATGATGTTGAACATGTCGGATCGGCTGCGCGGCTTTTTCCTTCTGCTTCCGGATCCTGCCTCGCTCCAAGCGTTGCTGCGCGCGGTGCGCGTCGCCTAACGAATCGCCGCGATGACTGCTTCGGTGCCGGCCGTCCGACCGCCCTCCCTCACGTCCCAGCGCGATCGGGACGTGTTGCGGTCGTTCGCCCAGCGCATCGATCCCTCCGACGCCGGTGCGCACAACAATCTCGGCGTTCTCTACTACAACAAGGGATTGCATGAGGAAGCCGTCGCCGCGTTCATGCGCGCGCTCGAGCTCGACCAGAAGATGCAGGTCGCGCAACGCAATCTCGAGATCGCGTACTTCAACACCGGCTATTACGACAAGCGCATTCCCGAGCTGCGCGAGCGATTGCGCCAGCATCCCGAGGATCGTGAAGCGCGGTGGGAACTCGGCCGCACGTACGCACTCCTTGGACAGCAGCCGCAAGCCGTGGAAGAATTCACGGCGCTGCTGCAGTACCACCCAAATGACGTTGGGACGCTACTGCAGCTCGGCCTGTCGGAGAAGCAGGCGGGCGATATTGGCCGTGCGCAGGAGTGGCTGCAACGCGCGCTCGCGCTCGATCCCGACAGCTCGATTCTCCACTTCTACCTCGGCGAGGTCCTGTACAATCGTGGATTGAACGACGAATCCCTGAACGCGCTCAAGCGCGCGATGGAGCTCAATCCCGAGAACCACGACGCGCTCTACCTGATGGGATTCGTGCTCGGCGACATGGGCCGGCACGAAGAAGCGCGCGACATCACGAAGCGCGCGATCAAGCTGAATCCAACGCTGTCGCGTGCGCAGGCCAATCTCTCGCTCGAGCAGGGGCGTCCGCAACGCTACGAAGAGGCGGTGCAGGCACGCGAAGAACGTCGCGGCCGCGAGATGCAGGTCGCCGGTGAAGGCCGACTCGCGCGCTACAATCTGGGCCTCGCGTTTCGGCAGAAAGGCTATTTCTCCGAGGCGCTGCGTGAATATCGCCTCGCCCTCGAGCAGGGTGAGGACAAAGACCTCATTCTGCAGGCGATGGCCGAGGTCCACATTCTTCGCAAGGACGCCAAGGCGGCGCGGCAACTGTATGAGCAACTGCTCAAGTCGCAGCCAAATAGCCCCAAGCTGTGGAACGAGCGGGGCGTGACGCTCCACCAGGATGGCCGCTTCGACGACGCCGAGGCGAGCTATCGCAAGGCGATTGCCGCCGATTCGCGATACGCGCTGGCGCACAACAACCTCGGGATCGCGCTCTATCACCGTGGCGACGTGGATGCCGCGCTGTCCGCGTTAGGCGCCGCGCTCGAGGCCGAAGCCTCCTTCGTGAAGGCGCGCCTCAATCTCGCGCTGCTCCTGTACAAGGGAAAGCGTCTCCAGAAAGCGCTCGAAGGGTATCGTCAGGCGCTGACGACCGAGCCCGAGCATCCGGTCGCATGGAATGGCATCGGCCTCGTCCTCGCCGATCTGAAGAAACACGAAGACGCCAAGAACGCGTTCGCGCGTGCGATTCAGGCTCGGCCGAGGTACGCCGAGGCGCATTACAATCTCAGCTTCACGCTCTCGAGTCTCGGCGACTTCGAGGGCGCGCTGCGCGAGACGAAGCTCGCGCTCGAGATCGACCCGTACTACGTGGCGCAGAAGTTCGAGCTCGCCATCGATCTGCAGCACGAGGATCCCGATCTCTCGATCCAGCCGGACCTCGGTAGCGAGAAGCGCGCCGACGAGCCGATCGAGGAGTTCAGCTTCGACGCGAAGCTGCTCGACACGCTGTTCACCGAGCTCGCGCCGGCGCCGAAGCCCGCAGCCAAGACGAGCGAGGCGAATCCGTACAAAATGGCGGCGGATTACCTGACGAAGGGGATGCACGATCGGGCCGCCGCCGAAACGCGTCGTGCGATGGCGCGCGGAGCCGACCGCGCCGAGGGCCAGTCGCTGCTCGGCACCGTCTTCGCGAAGCAAGGTCTCCACGGAGAGGCGCTCGAGCGCTATCGAGAGGCTCGGCGAGAGGCAGGCGATCAGAATGTCCCCAAGGCAGCGCTCATTGGCGAGGCCTGGTCGCTCGTTAGGCTGGGTCGCGGCGTCGAGGCGCGTCCACTCGCCGACGAGTTGCTCGCGCGCGAGGCCGAAGACATCGAGGTCCTGATGCTGGCCGCCACGGCGCGCAGCGACGCGGGCGATCCGGCAGCGGCGCTGGCGGCGCTCGAGACCGCGCGGCGCGTGGCACCCGTACGTGCCGAGGTGCAGCAGAAGATCGGTGATATCGCGCGATCGCTCGGCGACTTCGAAGGCGCGATTGCCGCCTATCAGCATGCGCTGACGCTCGATCAGGATTTCGCGGTCGTGCGCTATCAACTCGCCAGGCTGCTTGCCGCGAAGGGCGCGCTCAAGGAAGCGGAGCAGGAGCTCATCGCGGCGCTCGACGCCGTGCCGACGTACGCCGAGGCGACGCTTGAGCTGGCCGCGTTGCGGCGCCAGGTGGGACGCGCGGGGGACGCCCTGCCGCTGCTGATCGACCTGTTGCAGCGCGATCCATATCACTTCGATGCGCTCATCGCGTTAGGCGAGACGTTGTTGTCGACGGGACGGAAGCGCGATGCGATCACCGCGTTCACTCGCGTCCTGCGCTTCGACCCGATGCACGTCGGGGCGCTCTATCACGAGGGCGCGCTGCTCGTGGAGCAAAAGCGCTACCGCGAGGCGATCACGCGCTGGGAGCGCGTGATCGCAAACGCGCCGGCGAGCGAGTACGCCAAGCGCGCGAAGCGTGAGATGCGCACCGCCGCCGACCTGGCTCGCATCTTTGGCGATCGCACGACCAACGAGAAGAAGCCGAGCCGCACGAGCGGCCCGACGTCGACGGCGACGCGGAGCTGATCCATGGCGATCGAAGGACCGCTCCGCGAACTGGGCATACACGATGTCTTCCAGCTCCTCGATCTGAGCCGGAAGACCGGTGTGCTGCGCGTTTCCTCGGAGCTGCGCGACGACGAAGGCGTGGTCCACTTCGACGCGGGACGCGTCGTACACGCCCATGTGAAATCGAAGACGGTGCCGCTCGAGCTCACGTTGCTTCAAGCCGGAAAGATCTCGAAGGACGATCTCGAGTCGGCGCGCGCGAAGCGAACGAATGGACGCGCTGACGCGGACATCGTCGATCTGCTGCTGGAAGGTGGCGCCGTCACGCCGAAGGAGATCGAGCGGCAGCTCCGCATGCAGATCGAGAGCGTCGTATTCGAGCTCATGTCGTGGCGCGAGGGATTCTTCTCGTTCGAGGAACGCGCGGCAGCCGATCTCACGTCGTCGCGCGAGGCGCGGATTCGCGTTTCGACCGAGTCGTTGCTCATGGAGGGTGCGCGGCGCATCGACGAGTGGTCTCGCATCGCCGACAAGGTGCCGAGCCTCGCCGTCGTACCCGTGCTCGCGCCGGTGCGCGACGACGGCCAGGCGTCGCAGCTCGACCTCCTGCCACCAGAGTGGGAGGTCCTCTCGATGATCGATGGGACGCGCGACCTGCGCCTCATCGCGAGTACGCTCGGCCGCGCCGAGTTCGACATCGCGCGCGTAGTTTATGGACTTGTAACCACCGGCGTCGTCGAGGTACGAACGAACGACCGCGCCAGGCAGCCGGCGGAGGCGATCGGCGGAACCGAACCCGCGCTCGAGCAGGCGCGCAACGCGCTCGGACGCGAATCGTGCGATGAGGCGCTGACCATCGTTCGCGCGCTGCTTGCGCAGGAGCCATCGAACACGAGTGCCCGCCTGATCGCCGCGCGCGCGCTCACGATGCTCGACCGACGCGACGAAGTCGTCGACGAGCTGCGTCGCGCTGTGCGCGCAGATCCGTTGACACCGGAAGTGCATCTGGAGCTCGGCTTCGCCGCCGTACGCACGGGCGACTTCGGGGCGGCGCGTTCGAGTTGGGAGCACTACGTGCGGCTTGCGCCAAACAGTCCCGACATCGGCCGCGTACGCGCGGCGATCGAATCGCTGACGAAGCTCATGCACGTGCTCGAAGCGCACGCAGAGGCGACCGCCTATGGCTGACGACGTCCGCCGCTGGAGCGACGAGCTCGCGCGAGATCCTGCCAGCCTCGTGTTTCTTCCACTCGGAGAAACGCTGCGACGCCAGGGGCAGCACGACCTCGCGCTCAAGATTGCGATGCGCGGTCTCGAGCGACACTCGCACAACCCCGACGCGCATGACTTGCTCGCGCGCATTGCGGTGGATCGCGGGGAGCTCCAGCGCGCCTTCGACGAGTGGGACATGGTGCTGCGCCTAACGCCGGAGCACATCGGCGCGCTCAAAGGGATGGCGTTCGTCCGTTTCCAGCAGGGCAACACCGCGGAGGCAGAGGAGTATTTGCAGCGCGCGGCGGACCGAAACGGCGGTGGCGACGCCGAGGTGGCGGCGGCACTGGCGAACATGCGGTCGGCGGGCCGTGGGGCGCGGGATACGGAGCGGGATGCGGGGCACCCGGCGCGGGCAGCGTCGGAGAACGGTGCGCACCCCGCGTCCCGCGTCCCACTCCCAGCGCCTAACGACGCACGGGCTCTCTTTGCCGACATCCTCGGTGAGCACGAGCAAACAGCGCTGCTTCTCGACGATCAGGGACTCGTCCTCGCCGGCATCTATCTCGATGGAGAGGGCAACGACGTTGGCGACGAGGTCGGCGCGGAGCTGAGCGGCGTCACCGATGCCGCGCGTCGGGCCACACGCCATCTCGACATCGGCGAGTGGAAAGCAATCGTGCTCGAAACGGAGGTTGCCGTCGTGACGATGGCTCCCGCCAAAGGCGACGGATTGCTCGTCGTCGCTGCGTCGAGGGCGACACCGCTTGGTCTCGTGCGGCGCGTGCTCGATCGGTGTCTGGAGCGCGCTCGCCAGTGGCTCGAGGCGGGACGATGAGCACCAGCCCGTTCGCGTCCGTACTCGCGTCCCTGACGCGTCAGCGCGGCGTGCGCGCGAGTCTCGTCGTCGACGAGAACGACGGCATCGTCGTCGACTCGAATCTGCAAATCGGTCAGGACGGCGATCGCGTCGCCGCCCTTGCCGCGTCGCTGTATCGAAAGGCACGACTGTCGGCCGGCGCGGCCCATCTCGGGACGGCGACGTTCATGCAGCTGGAGGCGGAACGAGGCCGAATCTGTGCCGCGGGACGGAACGACCTCGTCCTCGTAGTAGTTGCCGACCCGGCGGCGAACATCGGCATGATCCGGGTCGAAATGATCAAGGCAGCGGGAGGTCTCCCATGAGCATCACGGCAGTCGAGCCATGGGTCGAGATCCCGCTGCGCAAGTTTGTGGAGGAAGCGCGCACTGTTCTTGGCCTGCTCCTGCATCCGAGCGGCCAAGTCGTCGCGCAATTCGGCTTCGCGCGCGCCGTCGACGTCATGTCTGCGTGCGCGCTCGCGGCGGCGATCCACGCGTCCGCGGGAGAGTTGGGCAAGCAGCTCGACGGCAAACCATTTCGCGGCCTGCATCAACCGGGACGCGATCGACAACTGTACCTCGCCGAGGCGCCGACGCCACGCGGCACATTCATCTTTCTCACCGTGTTCGATCAGGAGAGCTCACTCGGATTGGTCCGGCTGTATTTCGACGAGTTTTGCAAAGGCCTCGCGGCCGCTGCTCCTCCGGCGGCGCGTCATGTGGAACCGGTGCTGGAAGACCGGTTCGAGCATGAGCTCAATCGCAACCTTGCTGCCCTCTTTGGAAGGGGGTAGGGACTAGGGGCTAGGGGCTAACAAGCCCTAGCCCCTATGCTCTAGCCCCCAGCCCCTCGCTCTCATGTCTCTCGTCAACTACGCGACCCGCGAGATCACGTGCAAGATCGTCTACTACGGGCCAGGCCGGTCCGGGAAGACGACGAACTTGCACTACATCTACGGGCAGGTTCCCGATGAGAGAAAGGGCAAGATGGTATCGCTCGCCACGCAGACCGATCGCACGCTCTTCTTCGATTTCCTGCCGCTCGACCTCGGCACCATCTCGGGCTTCACGACGAAGTTCCAGCTCTACACCGTGCCCGGACAGGTGTACTACCAGACCACGCGCAAGCTCGTCCTCCAGGGCGCGGATGGCGTCGTCTTCGTCGCCGATTCACAGGCCCGCCAGCTCGAAGAAAACATCGAGAGCTTTCAGGACCTCCACGCGAATCTCGCGGAGCAGGGAATCGACGCACGCGCGGTGCCGCTCGTGATTCAGTACAACAAACAGGATCTGCCGCGCGATCTGATTCTCACGCCGCCGGAGCTCAACGACGCATTGAACTTCCGCGGCGTTCCCGAGTTCGGCGCCGACGCACTGCACGGCCCCGGCGTGTTCGAAACATTGCGCAGCATCTCCGAGCTCGTGCTCAAGCGATTGAGCCAGCCCACGCGATAGAAATGCAAGTCGATCCCCGTCACCGCTTCGATAACTTCGTCGTCGGCTCTGCCAACCGGCTCGCCGTCGCCGCGGCGCGCGCCGTCGCCGAGTCACCCGGTGCGGTTTACAATCCGCTCTTCATCTACAGCAGCTCGGGCCTCGGCAAGACCCACCTGATGGGGGCGATCGGGAACCACGTCAGCAGTCACGGCGGCAATCTCGACATCGAGTACGTCTCGCTCGACGACTTCGTCGAACAGCTCCACGCGGCGATCGCGAGCGGTGAGGGAGAACGCTTCAAGCAACGATACCAGCGCGTCGACGTGCTGCTGATCGACGACATGCAATTCCTCACGGGCCGGCGCGAGACGCAGACCGAGCTTTTGCGTCTGCTCAACGCGATGCAGGGGAGCGGCCGGCAGATCGTGATGTCGAGCGACCGCCCGCCGGCGGAGATCGCCGACGTCGACGAGCGTCTCATCACGCGACTCGCCGGTGGTCTGATCGTCGACATCGGCACGCCTGATTTCGAGACGCGCATCGCGATCATGCGCGCCAAGTGCGAGGAGCGGGGCGTCAAGTTCTGGCCGGGTGTCGTCGAGGAGCTCGGACGCCTCGAGTTCCGCAATGTGCGCGAGCTCCAGGGTGCGCTGAACCGCCTCATTGCCTTCCAGACGTTAGGCGGCGAACAGATCAAGCCCGAAGATGTATTGACTGTCCTTGGCGATCTGCCCGAAGCAAAAACCGCCACGCGCGAGCAGACGACCGGCGAGCCCAAGCCGAACGAATTTCAGAGCTTCCTCACCGACATCGCGTCGGCGGTCGCGCAGCACGTCGAATCGTGGAAGGCTCGCGTCGCCGAGGCGATCGCGTACTGGACGGGTGAAGGCTATCGTACGGCGCAACTCGAGCGGCTGCTTCAGGAGACGGCGCCGCCGCCGAACTGGGAATCCCTCCTGCGCGGTTTCGGCGCCACCGTCGAACGACTCAAGGCCCTCGAGCAGCAGGCGACGGACGTCGATGAGGCGTTAGGCGGAGACGAAGTCTTCCGGGATCCCGAGCGGTTGCGCGACGCCGAGATTCTCCTCGACCGCGCGCTCGCCGGCGCAACGCCTCCGCCGGGTCCGTCGGCGGCGTTCACGCGGCACGGATTCGAGGTGTCCTCGAGCAATCAGCTCGCCGTGCGCGCCGCGGACGACATCGTCGCCGAACCGGGCAAGCGATATAGCCCACTCTTCATACATGGGCCCAGCGGCGTCGGCAAAACGCACTTGCTCAACGCGATCGGCAACGAGCTGGTCGACGGAAGCGGCGGCGCGTCCGCGGTCGCCTGCGTCAGCGCACAGAGCTTCATGGACGAGCTGATCGAAGCGATGCAGGACGGTACCGTCGAACGGTGGCGCGCGCGTTATCGCTCTTCCGACGCTCTTCTCATCGACGACGTGCAGTTCGTTGCCGGAAAGGAGCGCACGCAAGAAGAGCTCTTTCACGTTTTCAACGCGCTGCACGCCGAAGGAAAGCAGCTGGTCTTCTGCAGCGATCGGCCGCCGCGCGAGCTCGACGGTCTCGAGGATCGTCTGCGATCGCGATTCGAGGGCGGACTCGTCGTCGAGATGCAATCGCCGGATCGCGCGCTGCGCGAGAAACTCTATGCGCGGTATCTCGCCGCGACGGAGCATGAGCCCGGCCCGGAGCTTCTTGCGTATCTGGCCGAACGTTCGGTGGCGAGCGTGCGCGAAATCATCGGCACCGTCAATCGTCTCGTGGCCGCCGCCGACATGGTCGGCGTTGCACTGACCCTCGCCGTCGCTCGCACGGAGCTCGATCCCGAGATGCCGGCGGCGTCGCGGCCAACGACGCCGGTCGTTGTGCGCGCTGCCGCGGACACGTTCTTCCTCGACGACGAGAAGGTGGTCTGGGAGTGGTCGGACGCGTCGACGCGGATGATGGAGGAACTGAAATGAGGTGGTTCGTTATTGGTGGTTGGTTGTTGGTAACCAGGGAATGCCGACGAGCGCAGCTCGTCGCCTCATCATTCACCGGCAACCAATCACCAACGACCAACAACGCGAGCGGAGCGAGCCATGGCCATTAAAGGCTCTCTCAAGGAGGCCAGTCTCCCAGACGTGCTGCAGCTCCTCGCGATGGGGAAGAAGACCGGTTGCCTCTCGGTGACGCACCGAAGCAACTTCGGGAATATCTTCTTCGAGAAGGGACGGATCTGCTACGCCTCGATCGTGAATCGACGAGACCGTCTCGGCGACATGCTGGTGAAGAATAGTGTGATCTCGCAGCAACAGCTCGACAGCGCGATCGCGGCACAGACGAAGGCGCGCGACAAGCGCATCGGCGAGCTCCTCGTCGAACAGAACGCGCTCGCCCGCGAGGAGCTGCACCAATACGTTCGCCGACAGATCGAGGAGGCGGTGTATTTCCTCTTCACCTGGATGCAGGGCACGTTCAACTTCGAGGCCGACGTGCATCCTGAGGAACAGGACCTGCTCGTCTCGATCAATCCGGAGTCGCTGCTGCTCGAGGGCGCGCGGCGGATGGACGAGTGGAACCTCGTCGAGAAGAAGATTCCGAGCTTCGATCTGGTTTTCGAGATCGATCAGAGTCACGTCAAGACGAGCGAAGCAGCGCTTACCGAGGAGCAGCGGACCGTGCTCGAGCTGATCAATGGCCAGCGCGATGTGCAGGCGATCATCGACGAAGCCGGCCTCGTGGAATTCGAGGTCGGCAAGGCATTGTACGGCTTGCTCACCGCCGGGTTCGTGCATCGCGTCGGCCGCACGAAGGCGAACGTCGAGCCGCAAGTTTCAGAAACGCGAATCGAGGAGCACCGCAATCTCGGCATCGCCTTTTACAAGACAGGCATGCTCGAGGAGGCTTTGCGCGAATTGCGACGCGTGCTCGACTTGCGCGCGAATGACTCGCCGGCGCGGTTCTTCATCGGCGTGGTCATGGCGCGACAGTCGAAGTGGGCCGAAGCGACGACCATCCTCAAGGAAGCAGCGGGCCAGCCGGGCGTGCGGTACGCGGTGTTGCACAATCTCGCCTATGTGCTCGAGCGCCAGGGACGGTACGCGGAGGCGCAGACGGCCCTCGAGGAAGCGGTGCGGCGCGGCGGCGCCACGGACGCGCGCGTGCAGACGTCGATCGGCATCGTCGCGTTGCTCGCGGGGGACGTGGTCAGCGCCGACAGCGCGTTAGGCGCGGCGCGTCCGTTGTTCGGCACTCGTCCGCCGACGGCGGCATGGTTCCACTACGCGGCGCTCACCGCGGCGCTCCTCGGCGATCATCAACGGGCCGCCGAACTGCTCACGGCCGGCATTGCGGCGCATCCGCACGCGGCCGCGCTTCACAACAACCTCGCCGTCGTGCGCGAGCGACAAGGGCAATACGACGTCGCGCTCGAGACGCTGGAGAAGGGAATGCAGGAAGACCCGGGGCTGGCGCAACTGCAGAAGAACCTTGGCGATCTCCTCTACCGCGTCGGCCGATACGATGAGGCGTTCGAGGCGTATCAGCGCGCAGTGAAAGCGAACCCGGACATCGGTGGCGACGTGTATCTCAAACTCGGTAACATTCGCTTTCGCCGGCAGGACCGTGATGAAGCTGTGCGCTGTTGGGAGCGCGCGCTTGAGCTCGACCCGGACAACGCGATCGTCCGTACGAATCTCGAGTCGGTTCGCCAGGTGCTTGGATGATCAGTCGCCGTCAGGACACGCGCTCGGATGCGCTGCCGCCGTCGGCGTCCCAGCTCGATCACGAGTTCGAGGAGCTGACGCGCAAGATCTCGCGCGATCGCGGCTTCGCGTGCGCGAGCTACAAGGAAAAGTGTCTGCGTCGTCGCATCGCCGTGCGCATGCGGGCGCGCGGCGTCCACAGTTACGCCGACTACGCTCGTGTCCTCGACAGCGACACGGCGGAGTACGACCGACTCCTCGACGCACTGACCATCAACGTCACCAAGCTGTTCCGGAACTGGTCGATGTTTGACGTGCTCGCGCAGGTCGTGATTCCCACGCTGTGGAAAATCGATACGCCCGCGATTCACGTTTGGGCAGCCGGCTGCTCGAGCGGCGAGGAGCCGTATTCGCTCGCGGTGCTCTTTCATCGTTATGCAGCGATGCACGGTCAGCTCGCGCGCATCGATCGGCTCGACGTTCTGGGGACGGACATCGATCGCGCGAGCCTGAACGCGGCCGAGCAGGGACAGTTTCCGGAGTCCGGGTTCGAGGAGACGCCGGACGAGTTACGTGAGCGATACTTCTCGGCGAATGCGCCGTTCACGATCGTGCCCGTCATCAAGCAGCACGTGCGCTTTCAGCGGCGCGATCTGCTGGACGAGTTTCCGTCGATGCCGGGCGGATTCCAACTCGTCACCTGCCGCAACGTGCTCATTTACTTCGACCGGGAGACCCAGGAGCGACTGCTGCTGCGCTTCCACGAGGCACTCGCGCCCGGCGGTTATCTCGTGCTCGGCAAGGTCGAAACGCTGCTCGGGGCGGTCCGCTCTCGTTTTGCTGCCATCGACGCGCGCGAGCGCATCTTCCGCCGTCTATGATCGAAGCCGATCCGAGCACGGAGATCCGTGTCAAGGTCGCCGAGTGCGCGGTGGGCCGCGATGATCAAACGCTCATCACCATCGGGCTCGGCTCGTGCGTCGCGATCGTACTCTACGACGGGGCGGCGCGCATCGGCGGCCTCGCCCACACGCTGCTGCCTGACGAATCGATGGCGCGCGACCGCTCGAATCCCGCGAAGTTTCCATCGTCGGCGGTGGCTCTGCTGATCGCCGAGATGATGCGCCTCGGCGCCGACCTCCGCCGGGTGCGCGCCAAGCTCGTCGGCGGCGCCAGCATGTTCTCGAGCCTCATTCCGGTCGGCAGCATCAACATCGGCGACCGCAACGTCATCGCCGCTCGTCAGGCATTGCGCGCCTGCGGCGTTCCGATCGTCGCCGAAGATGTCGGCAGCGACCACGGTCGCAGCGTTCACTTCTTTCTCGAGGATGGCCGCGTCGAAGTTCGATCGCTGAAAAAGGGCAATCGTGTCCTCTAGCGCGACGCCGTCGGGGGCGCAGCCGGTCGTCGACGGCGCGAGACGCACCGTCCTCGTCGTCGACGACAGCGCGTTCATGCGACGGCTGATCACACAAATCCTCGAGGGCTCCGGCGAATTTCAGGTCGCCGCCACCGCACGCAACGGGCTCGACGCACTGCAGAAGATTCACGCGCTCGATCCCAACCTCGTGACGATGGACGTCGACATGCCGGAGCTCGACGGCTTGCAGGCGTTAGGCTACATCATGAGCGAGACGCCGCGGCCTGTCGTCATGCTCAGCGCGGCGACGACACACTCGGGGCATGATGCGACGCTCCGCGCGCTCGAGCTCGGGGCTGTCGACTTCGTGCGCAAGCCGTCGGGACCGATCAGTCTCGATCTCGCGCGCGTCACAGATCGGCTCCTCGGCGCGCTCCGCGCCGCCGCGCAGGCGAACGTCCGCGGCGTCCGCATGCTTGCGCTCACGCGCCTGCCCATACGCGGCACACCGGCGAGGCCCGTGCCCGCGGTCGCGCCGACGGCCACCAAGCAGTACGCGATTCCAGCGGGAGCCGGCGCGACGCGCATCGTGGCAATTGCCTCGTCGACGGGCGGTCCGCGCGCGCTCGCCGAAGTCATTCCAAGTCTTCCGCGCTCGCTGGGTGCCGCCGTGCTCGTCGTGCAGCACATGCCGGCTGGATTCACGAAGAGTCTCGCGCAACGACTGCACGCGATGAGCAAGCTGCCGGTGAGCGAGGCCGAAGCGGGAGAGCCGGTACTCTCCGATCGCGTCTATCTCGCGCCGGGCGGATTACACATGGCCCTGACCGGGAACGCCGGTGCCGCGGCGATCACACTCGAGAGCTCGCCACCGATCTGGGGCGTGCGCCCGTCGGCCGATCCGTTGTTCCGTTCCGTCGCCGAACGCTTCGGCATCGATGTCGTGGCGGTCGTGCTCACCGGCATGGGACGCGACGGCGCGGACGGGACGCGCGCGATTCGGCGAGCGGGGGGACGCGCGGTGCTTCAGGATCGTGCGACGTCGACGATTTTCGGAATGCCTAACGCGGCACTGCAAGTTGCCGGCGCGGATCGCGTCGCCGCGCTCGGCGAGATCGCGCCGGCAATCGTCGCGATGCTGCGCGGGGCCTAGGCTAGGGGCTTAGGGGCTAGGGCTAGGGGCTAGCCCCTGGCCCCTAGCCCCTCAATACGTGACTGGCGCCACGGCCCAACTGTCATACTCAGGAAGCGGTACGCCCTCCTGACGAATGCCATTTCGGCTTCCATGACATCCAAATCCGGCGACGAAGGACCAGCCGTTCTGTCGATCGAGGACTTCGCGGCCTCGATCGCCGCGTCGCTCGCGGCGACGACGCACGTCGCGCCCCTCGAAACCGTGGAGGATGGCGGAACGCTGCCCTTTCGCGAGCGCGTGCGACGCCGAACGGGTATCGCGCAGCTCCTCATATTTCGCATTGCGCGAGAGCTGTTCGCGGTGGAGCTGATCATGGCGGAGGAGGCGCTCGACATGCCGGAACTGCATCGGTTGCCGGAGATGCCGGCCTCCATGCTCGGCGTCTTCACGCTTCGAGGGTCGCTCGTCTCCGTGTTCGAGGCGCGGGCCACGCTCGGCATCGCCTGCGCGCACCGAGCGACCGCGGTCGTGTTTTCTGGAGGGGGCAGGGAGGGCAATAGGGAACGTCGCGTCGCGATCGCGACCGACGACGTCGACGATGTCGTGACCGTCGACCTCCGCACCGTGCGCGAAGCGCCGGGCACGCGCACCAAGGACGACGCTTTGCTCGGCATCGTCCATCGCGACTCGGATCTCATCGCGCTGCTCGACGCAGACGTGCTCATTGCAGCCCATCGTCCCGCCACTGCCGCGCTCAATGAGCCGGCGGAGGAGAGTGTATGAATACCGATGCAACGAAGCTCGTGAACTTTCGCCTCGGCGACGATCTCTTTGCCGCCGACATCTTCGCCGTCGAACGTGTACTGCGCTATCAGACGCCACGTTCGCTGCCCAACGTGCCGGCGTGGGTCGAAGGCGTGATCGAATATCAGAAGCGCGTGATTCCCGTCGTGAATCTGCGTCGCCGCTTCGAGCTGCCCGATCGGGAGGCCGCGCCCGAGACCCGCATCGTCGTGCTCAATGCCCACGGCGACTGGATCGGTGTCGTTGTCGACGCGGTGGTCGAGGTGTCGTCGGTGGAGGCGGAAAGCGTGTCGGCCGCACCGTCGTTCTTTCGCGGGCTCGCGGGCGAATACCTCAAAGGGATCGTGCGGCGAGGCGAGGGGCAGCGATTGGTGATCGTCCTCGACGTCGAGCAACTTCTCTCGTCGACCGAACGCATCGCGCTCCAGCTCGGAAGTGCTCGCGGCACGCCAATCGCCAGCGCCGCCGTCGTCGATGCCTAACGAACAGCCGCCGTCGTTCCGCGAGCGATATGGCGCGCTCGCACAGCGGCTGTCCGGTCAGGGCGCCGAGAAGGAGCTGGACGCGCTCAAAACGGAGATCGGTGCGCTCTTCAAGCAAGTGGAGCAGGAGATCGGTGAGCTCAGCACCCTGCGCGACGACGTGAAACAATTGGTGGAGCGGTGGAAGACCATCCGCGCGCACCACGGCGGCAACGGGAATTCCGGCACGCACGCTGCTGTCCCGTCGAATGCGCCACAGTTTTCCGGCGAGCGTCCCGTGGTGCACGCGGATCACCTTGGCGCGTCGACGTTCATCGAAAAAGGCTGGAGCAAGCTTTCACTTGGCGATCATGTCGGCGCGGAGGCCGCGCTGCGAAAGGCAATCGAGCTCTCGCCTAACGATCCGCAGTCCGAGGCGCTGCTCGGTTGGGCGCTCATGCTCCAGGAAAAGTACGACGACGCCCTGCTCACATTCCAGAAAGTGTTGATGCGTCAGCCACAGAACGCGCTCGCGCGAATCAACGTCGGCTACATTTGCCTCAAGAAGGGCATCTTCGGCGAAGCGATCGAGCATCTCTCGCGCGCCATCCGGCTCGATAACGACAAGAAGGCATCGCTCTACGCCCACTTTTATCTGGGATTGGTGTATCTCGAGCGCGACATGTTCGAGGACGCGCAGACGTTTTTCCGAAAAACCATTGCGCTGGGGCCGGGTCTGATCGAGGCCCATTTCGAGCTGGGGCGTGCGCTCTGGTTCAACGGCCAGCGCGACGAGGCGATCGAGACATGGAAGGGCGGCTTCGCCGCGAACAAGTTCAATCAATGGGGAAAGCGTTGCGCGGATGTCCTGAAAACGGTGGAGCAGGGGGGAGAGCCCTAGCGCGTAAAGCGCTGAGCGGCGCGCGTAGAGCGTTGAGCGTTTCCGCTGTTGCCTTCCTCGCGCTTGCACCGCCGTCCCCGCTCGGCACGCAACCCCCTACTCTCAGCGCTCTGGCGTCTGGCCAGTACGCTCCGCTCCGTCTGGATCGCGGCCGCTTCACGGCAGTGTTCTATCCTGGCGACGACAAGCTCGCACGCGCGCTGCTCCAACGAGCGCTGGCCACGGACAGCTTTCCCGGACTTCCGCGTCCCTCGCAGCATGTTCTCATCGCCATCGCCCCCGACGAGCGTCGCTTTCGTGAGTGGGCAGGACCTGGCGCGCCCGAATGGGGAGCCGCGCTCGCCTTTCCGGAGATGCGGCGCATCGTGATGCAGGGACGCAGCGCCGGCTCCGACGCGGGAAATCCGCTCGAGGTGCTGCGACACGAGCTTGCCCATCTCGCGCTTCACGAGTACCTAGGTGACATCGCGCCACGCTGGTTCGACGAGGGATACGCCAGCTTCGCGGCGCGCGAGCTCAGTCGCAACGATGTTCTCGCGGCGAATGTCGCGCTGGCATTGCGAGGCATGCCGACCTTCGACGAGCTCGATGCGCAGTTCGGGGAAGGTGCGACGAGCGCTCAGGCCGCGTACGCGCTTGCCTATCGCGCGGTCGACGACATGGCGTCGATGGACCCGGAGCGTGGTCTCGCGCTGTTGTTCCAGAACTGGCGACAAACGGGCTCGCTCGATCGTGCGCTGCGACAGTCGTTTGGCGTTACGCTCGCCTCGTTCGAGCACGACTGGCAGCAACGCACGCGGCGTCGATATGGCGGACTTGCACTCTTCAGCGATATCACCGTCGCGACGATCCTTTGCCTGCTTTTGATCGGGCCATTGTACATCGCGCGCCGGCGGCGCGATCGACGCCGAATGGCAGCGCTCGTCGCCGCGGACGCGCTCGCCGAGGCGTCGGCGGCACGAGCTTCCGTGGAGTTCATGGATTCGTCCGTTGAGGAGCCAAGCGCCCCGGACGATCGGACCGAAGCAGGCGGTCCGGATGACGCGCCGCACGGCAACTGAGCCGCGAATCGCTCTTGAGGGCGCATTCATCGAACCTTAACGTTGAATTCACGTAACTTCGCTTCGTAACGTCGCTTGACAGCCATTTCCAGCCGACCTACACTACGGCCCTATGGCTAATAGCGAGACCAGTACGCGGACCCGCAGCGCGATTTGGTGGGGTGCAGCAGCAATCACTCTGCTCGCCGGCTACGCGGACCTTGCGCGCGGCGGCGAGACAATCGCTCCGTTGCTTCTCGTCGCTGGTTATTGCGTGCTCGTTCCCCTCGCCATCCTCAAATCCTGATCTTGCGGAAGAAGAGCTGGGCGCCAGCCCACTTGGACAAAGTCGAGCAACTGCTATAAACCGCGGCGCGCGCATTGTGAGCGTTTCGGGACGTGCGCTGAACGGGCGAATAGCTCAGTTGGTTAGAGCACCCGCCTTACACGCGGGATGTCGGGGGTTCGAGTCCCTCTTCGCCCATGCCGTGCGATTGCTCAACGAGTACATAGAGCGCGGTTATGCAGTCGGGCAGTTTGAGCGTGCATAAGGGATCATTTCTGGTCGATCGCGGGTAATTCTCGTCAACGTTTGGGAGGAGCTCCAACAGTGATGGCATCTCGACGCCGTGTGCTCACAGCGGCCGGCGCAATCGCGATTACCGCGGTAAGCGCACCGCGGATCGTCCGGGCGCAAGCTCGCGGCCAACAGCCCGGCGCCGACACACCGCGCATTCTGATCGCCACCTGCCACACGCCCACCGCTGCGAACAGCACCCTCGGTGTTGATATCGCGGAAGCGTTGCGGGGCCGTGTGCAGCAGGAGAATTCGGTCCGTACGTTGTACGTCTTGTCGCGAAACGACATCAATAATTATCTGACGTCGTCCGGCTACAAGGCCGATTCCGCGCTCAGCGTCTCCGATCTCAAGGAGCTGGCGAAACTGATGCGGGCGGACGAGATCCTCGACTGCACCGGCGCGAAGGCACCTAACGGCGTTCGCGTCGATTCGCGTCTGCTGCTCGCGCGCGATGTATCGCTTGCCCAGCCGCTCGCCGCCGTTGACGGCCGCGACGCCGGCGACGTCGCCAAGAAGATCGAGCGTGAGCTCACCGATGCGCGAAAGGCATTACCCGAGTATCACAAGTGCGAAAGCGCCTTGCGCGATCAGAAGTGGGCGGAGGCAGCGGCGGCTGCTCGCGCGGGACTCGCCAAGGATGCCAATAGCACGCTCTCGCGTCTGTGCCTGATGTCGGCCTATCAGTACGGCAAGAGCGGCCCGGACTCGGTGCTCCGCGTCGCGGAAGACATCATGCGCGTCGATTCGACCAATACGCTCGCGATGCGCAATGCGGTGGACGCGTACATGGCCAAAGCAACGCCGGCCGATTCCGCGAAGGCGGTGCAGATCATGGTTCGTCTCGGGCGGCTCGATCCGACCGTGCGCCAGGCGCTCCTCGGAATGCTCGGCGCCATGAACAAGCCAGACCTCGCGCTCCCTATGGTGAGCGAGATGTTGCAGGACAATCCGGGCGATCCGCAGTTGCTCCGGATGCGCTTCCTGCTCCTCGCCAGCGCCAAGGATTACAAGAAGGCGCTCGCGGCAGGCGAGGATTGGATGAAGGCCGACACCGCCGCGGCGAACGCGGATCTATACACGCGTCTCATAGCGATCGCGTCGGCCGACAGCCAGCCCCAATTGGCGTCGCAATACGCCGCGCGCGCCGTGCAGAAGTTTGGTACGAACGCCGACTTGTACATGCTCTACGCGCAAACGCTGCGGAAATCCGGTCAGCTTCAGCAGTCACTCGACGCCGCGAAGCGCGCCGTCGAACTGAACCCGAAGGTCGAGAACGGCGTCCAGTTCGTCATCGTCACCTTTGGAGATCTGAAGCAGCCCGACAGTGCGATGGCGTTCGCTCGACGAGCCGTTGCAAACGGTGCAGACAAAGCCGCCGTCAGTCAGTCGCTGTTGCCGATCGTCGGTGTCGCGCTCAAGGCGGCGCAGGATACGGTCGGGAAGGACGACGCGGCCAAACGCGCTGCCTGGCTGAACGTGTACCAGATCTCGAGCACCATCGACAGCATCGCCCCGTCGCCGCAGCTCAAGCTGTACTCGGGCATTGCGTCATTCCAGGTTGGGCTCAACGCGCTGCAAGGCCTCAACAAATCCCGCAGCTGCGCGGATGCTCAGCTTGCGGACGACATGTGGTCTGCTTCGCAAATCGCGCTGCCGCAGGGCGCCGCGGCCGACAAGAACACCGCGGCGACGCTGATGGGCGCGATTCAACAGTACTATCCCAACATCGCGCCGGCGAAGAAGGCATTGTGCAAGTCGACGTCACGATCTGGTAAGGCCTAGCTCGTTAGGCTCCAGAAGAAACGCCCGCGAACCTTGTTCGCGGGCGTTTTCTTTGCCAACCGGCATTCGTCTACGGCCCAGGCAGATGATCGACGTACACCCACAGATCCTTCACGCGAGCAACGTAGTCCAGTCGGGTCGCATCCATGCTCTCGCCGTCGACGTTCACGCTGAGTGGGCGGTCGGATTCGATCACCACCGACGGTAGTTGTGCGTAATGCACTCCCGGTTCACCGAGATGCTCACCGCGCTTGATCTTCAGGAGGAGCCGCGCGAAGTCGGCGCGCCCCATCGACTCGACCACGCAGACGTCGAGGAGCCCATCGGTAACGGACGCGTTAGGCGTCACCAGAGTGCCGCCGCCCGATGCGCGCGTCAGCCCAACGGCGAACATCACGAACTCGCCGTCGAATGAGAAGTCGCCGCCGCGAAAGCTCGCGCGGTAGGCTTCGAACTCGGCGAACTTGCGGACGCCCGTGATCGCGTATGCTAAGGGACCGAGGCTCTCCTTCGCCTCCGACGGCGTCTCCGCGGTTGCCTCGGCCCCAACCCCGCCCGTAGAGACGTTCAGGAATCGACGTCCATTCAGCGACGCGGTGTCGATACGCGCTGGCTTGCGATGTAGGATAAGATCCATCGCGTGGTCGGCGTCGGCGGGGATCCCTGCCTGCGTCGCGAAATCGTTGGCTGTGCCCATGGGGATGATGCCGACTGGCGTATCGAAACCGTCGAGACCATTGATCACCTCGTTCACCGTCCCGTCGCCACCCACCGCGATGACGGCGTCCGCCCCGGCGCGTGCAGCGGCAGCGGTCATCGCCGTCGCGTCACCTGCTTCGAGTGTGACGTGAGCCTCGACCACGTGCCCTTTCGCCCGCACCCAATCGATGAGATGACGCACGTCCTCTCGCTCGGCGCGCGCGCCGTGAATGATCATCGCGAAATGGCGGTGTCGGTTCGTCATCATCGAGAGTCGAGCTCGGCGGCCGGATCGTGGCCTGACGGTAGAACGTGGCAAATTGCCCAGGGGTTGGCGCGACATGGACGTGGCGGTTAGAATGTCCGCCCCGTCTCCCGGCGTCGACGGTTCAAACTGGGATAGCGCATATCACGCGCCTGTGCTCGCCAGGGAGGTCGTCGATCTTCTAGGCGCGAGCCATTCGGTTCTGGATGGCACGCTGGGCGGTGGGGGACATGCACTGGCGCTTCTCGAGGCGGGCGTGGAGCATCTCACTGGCGTCGATCGCGATCCCGACGCCCTCGAATCGGTCAAAAATCGGCTCGCCCCTTTCGCCTCGAATGGTCGCTTCGAGGCACACATCGGCAATTACGCGGAGATCGGTCAGATCGGTGAGCTCGCTGGCGTGCGGTTCGACGGCGTCTTGCTCGATCTCGGAATCTCCTCTCATCAGATCGATGATCCGAGTCGAGGCTTCACCTTCCGCGAAGACGCGCCCCTCGACATGCGCATGGACCGCGGCGAGAACGAGGACACTCCGACGGCTGCAGACGTTCTCAACTCGTTCGACGAGCACGCGCTCGCTTCGATCTTCCGCGAATATGGGGACGAGCATCGCGCGCATCGGCTCGCGCGGGAGGTTGTGCGTCGCCGGACGAACCGCGAATTCGCCGTGAGCGACGATCTTGTCGGGGCAATTCGCGGGGCGCTTGGTGCGCGCACCGGACCAGCCGACTTCGCGCGACTCTTTCAAGCGCTGCGAATCGCCGTGAACGATGAGCTCACCGGGCTCGAGCGGGCGCTGCCTGTCTTGCGCGATCGCCTCTTGCCCGGCGGCGTGATGGCCGTCATCGCGTATCACTCGGGCGAGGACCGTCTTGTGAAGCACGCCTTTCGCGAGTGGAGCAGCGATTGCGTCTGTCCGCCGAAGCATCCGATCTGCACCTGCCGCGGGCGTGCGCTCGGCGAACTCATTGGGCGCAAGGCGACCACGCCCGCTCCGGACGAGCTCGCGCGCAACGCGCGGTCGCGCAGTGCGCGGTTGCGGGCGTTTCGTCGGAGCGCGGACGCGTGACTCGTGGGCGGCTCTCGCGCCGAGCTACGGTTGCGCTCGTGTTGTTTGGTTTCGTCCTCGTGGCGACAGGCGTCATTGCACGGAGAACGTACGGAATCGATCAGGCGCGCGCGCTGCGTGAGCTCGATCGGCGGCGTCAGGCGCTCGAGGCCGAGCGCGTGAAGCTCGACGGAGAGATTCGCGACGCCTCCAGCCGAGCGAAACTAGCGCCGATAGCCGAGCAGCGACTCAACATGCACGTGCCTTCCCCAGAGCAAGTCATCATGCTGCCGGTGCCGTCGGCTGCGACTCATAAGCCGCGCCCATGATTCGCTCGCGTCGCATCAAGATCGTCCACGCGCTGTTGGCGCTGTTCGCGCTCGCTGTCATCGGACAGGCTGCGCATGTGCAGCTGCTTCAGCGCAACACGTGGCGAGCGCGGGCCGCGCGACAACAGCTCGCGCCCCGCGAGATGCCTGCTCCTCGTGGCGAGATTCTCGACGCTGCTGGTCTCGTGCTCGCGCAGAGCCGGGAGATGGTTCAACTCGAGGTCGCGCCGCGCGAGGTGCGCGCGCAAGATCGGGTTGAGCTCCACCGTGCGCTGGCGAGAGTGCAGGTGAAGCCGGAGTGGATCCGTCGAGCGCTCGATCCAAAGAGAGCATGGGTTACGTTGCCGGGCCGCTATCTCGCGACGGACGTCGCGTGGGCAACGCGGATTCGCGGTGTACGCGCGACCGCGGCGAGCGTACGAGCGTACGCGATGTCGGAGGGCACGCGTCGGCTCGTGGGTCACGTCGATGCACAGAACAGCGCGGTCGATGGAATCGAGCTTGCGCTCGATACCATTCTCCGCGGCACCGCCGGCACGGCGACGCTCGTCCGAGACGTGCGGGGACGGAGCTTCGAGTCGCCTAACGAGCCACAGGTCGCGCCGCGTCCGGGCAACACCGTCGTGCTCACGCTCAATCACGAGCTACAGGAGATCGCGGAACGCGCCCTGGCCGACGCGGTCGAGAAAATGGGCGCGGACGGAGGAGACATCGTCGTCCTCGATCCGCAGGAAGGGGACATCCTCGCGATGGCGAGTCGCCGGCAGGATCAGCGGTCCACCGCCGCAACCGCGCTCACCGAGCCATTCGAGCCTGGCTCGACGCTCAAGCCGTTCATCGCCGCCGGGCTGCTCGCGCGTGGCCGCGCACGCGAGACCGATGTGATCAACACCGGCGACGGCACGCTCCAGCTCGAGGGACGCGTCATCCACGATGATCATCTCGTGGGTCGGGCGTCGCTGGCGACCGTGCTGCAATGGTCGAGCAACATCGGGATCGTGAAATTCGCCCAGCGTCTAACGCGGCGCGAGGAGTTCGAGACGCTGCGCGATTTTGGCTTCGGCACGGCGACCGGCGTGCCCTATCCGTCGGAGGCCAGCGGCGTGCTGCGCGAGCCGTCAAAGTGGTCACCGCAATCGCCGGCTTCGCTGGCGATGGGTTACGAGATTTCGGTAACGCCGTTGCAACTCGCCGTCGCGTATGCGGCGTTCGCGAATGGCGGTGAGCTCGTCGAGCCTGCGCTCGTCAAAGAGATTCGGGCGCCAGACGGCTCGGTGTTGTACCGCCATCAGAAGCGCGTTGTGCGGCGCGTGCTCACGCCCGACGTCGCGACTCGTATTCGTAAGATATTGCTCAACGTCGTCGAGAATGGAACGGCGCTGCAGGCGGACCTGAGCAGCTTTCTCCTCGCCGGGAAGACCGGCACGCCGCGTCGGACAGTGAACGGACGGTATGCGGCGCAGCAGTACAATCCGAACTTTGCCGGCCTCTTCCCGGGCGACGCGCCGCAATTCGTGATCGTCGTGAAGCTCACGAATCCGCGCGACCAGAAAGGAAGCTTCTACAGCGCGGCGACAGCAGCGCCGCTGACGAAGACTGTCCTCCAGGCTGCGCTCGCGGCGCGCGACGCGGCGCTCGACCGCGACAAGCTGGCATCGAGTGCCGGCGCCGCCGCCGTTTCGACGCGCCCGGACACGAGGGCCGACGCGGCGCCGCCAGTGCAACTGGCGGTCGCGGGCGACACCACAACGCGCGAGGCCGGTGGCATCTATCGCGCCCGCCAGCGAGCCCGCGAAGAGGCAAGTACCGGCGACGTAGCATTCATTGTGTCACTGCCGCAGCGACACAGCGCGTCGCGGCCTCCGCAGGCCGCGCGGCTGATACCGGATATCCGCGGCATGCCCCTGCGCGACGCCGTGCTCTCGCTCCACAACGCCGGCTTCCACGTCCGGGTCGTGAGCGGAACCGATGGCGCAACCGATCCGGCGGCTGGGAGCGTGGCGCCAGCCGGCGCGGTCGTCCGACTCTTTCACGACTTCTAAACGGTGACGGAGTTCTCGCTCGCGGACATCGTCGGCGTGCTCACCTCGGCGGAGTTGCTGGTCGACCGGCGTGGTGATCTGCCGCTATCCGCGCAGGGAATCACCGATGATAGCCGACTCGTTCGGCCCGGTACGCTCTTCATCGCCGTTCGTGGGACGGAACGGGACGGGCATGACTATCTCGAGATGGCACGGGCGGCGGGCGCGGTCGCGGCCATAGTCGAATCGGCGGATCGAGTGCCAGAAGGGCTGCCTGCACTCGTCGTGCACGATGGCCGGCGTGCGGCGCCACTCGCTGCGGCCGCGGCGTACGGCTGGCCCGCAAAATATCTCCAGCTCGTCGGCGTCACAGGCACCAACGGAAAGACGACGACGGTGAACATGCTCCGCCACATCCTCGAGGGTCGCGAGGCAGGCAGTGCGTCGATCGGAACGCTCGGGGTGCTGGTGGGCAGCGCCGGCGAGCCGGTGGAGGGCGGCGGAGGCCTAACGACGCCCGGACCCGTCGAGCTGCAGCGTCTTCTCCGAGTCCTTGTCGACGCGCGAATCGGCAAGGTGGCGATGGAGGTATCGTCACACTCGCTCCATCAGAGCCGCGTCGAAGGCGTGCAGTTCGACGTGATCGTCTTCACGAACTTCACGCGCGACCACCTCGATTATCATCGGACGATGGAGGAGTACTTCCGCGCGAAGGCCCGGCTACTCGACTATCTCAAGCCCCACGGCACCGTCGTATACAATCTCGACGAGAAGGCGTGGACCGCGCTACGCACGGATCGACGGCGCGTCGCGTTCAGCGAGCGCGTGGTGAGCGCCGAGGTGCACTGCGAGGGGGTGCAATTCGGTCCGCGGGGCAGTGAGTGGACGCTCGCGCTCGGCAACGAACGCCTGCCGGTGCACCTCCCACTCATCGGTGACTTCAACGTCATGAATGCGCTCGGTGCCGCGGCGGCGGCGTATGCGTTAGGCACGTCGACTGCCCAGATCGCCGCGCGGCTCTCGTCCTTGCCGCAGGTGCCTGGCCGTCTGGAATTGCTGAACGAGTCGCCGGCGGTCTTGCGCGATTATGCACACACGCCGGACGCACTCGAGCGTGCACTCCAGGCGGTGCGGCCGTTCACGCACGGACGTCTTCTCGCGGTATTCGGCTGCGGCGGCGATCGTGATCGCGGCAAGCGACCGGTCATGGGTGAGATTGCCGAACGGCTCGCCGACCACGCGATCGTCACGAGCGACAATCCCCGCACGGAAGATCCGGAGCGGATCCTCGACGATATCGAAACCGGAATGCATAGCGGCACCCACGAGCGAATCACCGACCGGCTCGAGGCAATTCAGCGGGCGCTCGCGATCGCGGAGCCGCAGGACGTCGTTCTTCTTGCCGGCAAAGGGCACGAGACGTATCAGGTCCGCGGGACCACGAAATACCCATTCGATGAAAAGGAGATTGTAAAATCACTCATGTCGACGCCATCGTCGAAGCACGCATGAACTTTTGGAGCTGGGACCGCGTTGCCGATGCGCTGCAGCCGTTCGCGGCGGTGAACTTGCCACGGGGCCTTGAGTCGTTTGCGCGCATCTGGAGCGACACGCGTACGATTGCCCGCGGCGACCTGTTCGTCGCGCTCGTCGGTGAGCGATTCGATGCCCACGAGTTTCTTCAGCAAGCCGTGGCGAGCGGCGCCGGCGGTCTCGTGGTGTCGCGCGCCGAAGGCACGCGCGGGCTCGGCGTCCCCGTGTTCGAGGTGCGCGACACGCTCGTCGCGCTGGGTGCACTCGGGCGATATCGACGCTGCGCATGGGGAAACCCGGTCGTCGGCGTCGTCGGTACGAACGGCAAGACGAGCACGAAGGAGCTCCTGAAGGCAGCGTTAGGCAGCACGCTCTCGACGCACGCGACGTATGGGAATCTCAACAACCTCGTCGGAGTGCCGCTCACGCTGCTGGCCATCCCCGACGAGGCGGACGTCGCCGTCATCGAGATGGGCACGAACCAGCCCGGAGAAGTGGCGCGTTTACGCGCCGTCGTCGAGCCTAACGTGACCGTCGTCACCTCGATCGCCGAGGAACATCTCGAGGGCCTTGGCGATCTCGCGGGTGTGATGAGAGAGGAGCTGGCGGCCTGCGACGGCGTCGCAATGGCGGTGGTTCCCGCGAGTCAGCCGGACGTTGTCGCCGAAGCACGCAAGCGCGCCCGGCGTGTGATTGCCGCTGGCGTGGACGAGGGTGATCTTCGCGCCGACCAGTGGACGCTGGACACGGATGGAAGTGGCCGCGTGACGGTTGGCGGCAAGGAGGTTCGCGTGCCGCTGCGCGGTGTTCATAACTTACGAAACACGATGCTTGCCCTGGCGGTCGCTCGCGAGCTTGGCGTGCCGGTCGAGCGCGCCGCCGAGGGGATTGCGCGGATGTCGGTCCCACCCATGCGCTCGAACGTCGAGCAGCTCGGCCAAGCGACGCTCGTCAACGACGCGTACAACTCGAACCCCGGCTCGGCCCGGGCCGCGCTCGAGCTGCTGCAGCATGCCGGCCGCGGCCGACAACGCGTTGCCGTGCTGGGTACCATGCTCGAGCTGGGGCCGAGCGGTCCGTCGCTGCACGAGTCGCTGGCCCGCGACGCCTTGGCATCACCGATCGAGGTGCTCGCCGGCCTTGGCGAGTTCGCCGCTGCCTTCGACCGAGCCGCCGACGCCTCGGCGCGACAACGCCTCGTGACGGCCGACGACGTGGAGAGTCTCTGGAATCGGCTCGCGTCGCGTCTCGAGCCGGACGCCGTTATCCTGCTCAAGGCGTCGCGCGGGGTTCGGCTGGAGCAGCTGGTTCCGAAAATCAGAGAGTGGGCGGCAGGAAAAGGGGCTAAGGGCTAGGGTTTGAGGGCTAGCCATTGCCTCGATCTCGAACCTTGACGCTTTCATCACCCAAGAAGCCCAATCCCACGAGAAAGCTGACGCCGATCCCTAGCCCCAGACCCTGACCCTTTGCTCTACTATCTCCTAGTCCCGCTCATTCCGAAGTACCGCGTCTTCAACCTCATCACCTACATCTCCTTCCGTGCGGTCATGGCGGCGGTGACGGGGCTGATACTGTCGTTCATCCTCGGCCCGATCATTCTCAGTGCGCTGCGTCGTCAGGCCGTGCATCAGGTCGTCCGGGAAGGAACGCCCGATACCCACGCGTCCAAGGGCACGACCCCGACGATGGGTGGGCTGATCATCATCGCCTGCTCGATCATCCCGATCCTACTATGGTCGCGCTTCAGTCTGAGACGACCGTACGTGCTTGTGGCCATGTTCGTCATGCTCTGGATGGGCGCCATCGGTTTGCTCGACGATTATCTCAAGCTCAAACAGAAGCGGGAAGGGAAGAAGAACAGCGGCCTCGTCGAGCGCTACAAGCTGGCAGGCCAAGTGATCATCGGTGTCGCGCTCGGATGGTATTTGTGGAAGGATCCGCTGGTGCCGTACCTGCCGGGCGCGTCGACGTCGGTGCCGTTCTTCAAGTACGTCGTCGTCGTTCCCGCCGCGGGCTTCGCGTGGCTCTATGTCGTGTTCACGACGTTCATTCTCACGGGGACGAGCAACGCCGTGAACATGACCGACGGCCTCGATGGCCTGGCTGCGGGGCTTGGCGCGATCGCGTTCGCCACCTTTGCGATCTTCAGCTACGTGATGGGTCGCATCGACGCGAGCGCGTATTTACAAATGTTCTATTTGACCGACGCGGGCGAGCTGACGATTTTTTGCCTGGCCATCGTTGGCGCGTTGATTGGCTTTCTCTGGTTCAACACACATCCCGCCGAAGTTTTCATGGGTGACACCGGCTCCCTTGCGCTGGGCGGCGCGTTAGGCGCCGTCGCCATTCTGCTCAAATCGGAGTTTCTGCTTGCTTTCGTGGGTGCCGTCTTCGCGGCCGAAACGATGTCGGTGATTCTGCAGCGCTACGTGTTCAAGTATCGGAAAAAGCGCTACGGCCTCGAGTATGCGAAGGCTCACCGGGTTTTCCGCCGTGCACCCCTCCATCATCATTTCGAGATGCTGGGATGGGACGAGGCGAAAGTCGTGGTTCGTTTCTGGATCATCGGGATTCTCTGCGCTTTCTTTGCTCTCACGACCATCAAGCTCCGCTAAGACCGTGACCGTACCACAACAGAGACGCGTCTCGGAACCGGCGATGCCGGCGGGGTGGCTCAACGGAGAGATCGCCGTTATCGGTCTCGCGCGCAGCGGACGTGCCGTTGCGACGCTGCTCGCGCGCACGGGCGCCGATGTTTATGCCTCCGACTCGGGAACTGGGAACGCGCTCGAATCCACGGCCGCCGCCCTTCGCGACGAAGAGGTGAACGTGCAGATCGGGACGCACGACCTCGAGCGGATCGCCCGCGCGTCGCTCGTCGTCGTGAGTCCTGGCGTACCGCCGTCCGCGGCCCCACTCGCCGCCGCACGTGCGCGAGGCATCGAGATCGTGAGCGAGGTGGAGATCGCGCTGCGCATGTTGCCCAACTTGCGCTACATCGCGATCACCGGCACGAACGGCAAAACGACGACGACCGCGCTCACCGCTCATCTGCTCTCCGCACTCGGCCATCGCGCTGTGGCTGCGGGCAACATTGGGCTTCCGTTGGCGGAGGTCGCCCTGCGTCCGACTCCGCCGGAGTGGGTCGCGCTCGAGATCTCGTCATTTCAACTGCACGACACGCCGAGTATCGATCCCCGCGTCGGTATTCTCACGAACCTCTCGGCGAACCACCTCGATCGTTATGCAAGCATCGAGGACTATTATGGCGACAAGGCCCTTCTGTTTCGTAACGCGACCGCCGCGTCGCATTGGGTGACCAATGGCGACGATGTCGTCGTCGAGGCGTTGGCAGAAGCCGCTCCAGGAGTCCACGGTCGGTTTTCCGTGCGCGGCCGGAGCGACGCGTGGGTCGATCGCTCGCGCGGGATGCTCGAGGTGCTCGGCGAGCCGCTCCTGGCGCGCAGCGACTTGCCGCTGATCGGGGATCACAATGTCGCGAACGCGCTCGCGGCCGCGCTGGCCGTTGCGCTCGCGAGTGAGTCACATCGCACGCCGCAAGCGTTAGGCGCGGTTGCGCGCGGCCTCCGCACGTTTGAGGGCCTGGAGCATCGCATCGAGATGGTCGCCGAGGTCAACGGCGTGCTGTGGATCAACGACTCGAAATCGACGAATGTCGCATCCACGGAAGTCGCGCTCCGCGGCATGACTCGGCCAACGGTGCTCCTCCTCGGCGGGAGACACAAAGGCGAGCCATACACCTCGCTCGTGAACGAGATTCGCCGCACGGTAAAGGTTGTGCTGGCGTACGGAGAGTCCGCGCCGATCGTCGAGGGCGACCTCGGGAGCATCGTCCCCGTGGAGCGGCTCGGGTCGTCATTCTTGGACGTCGTCGCGGCGGCGCGCCGCGCTGCGGCGAGTGGAGACGCCGTGCTCCTCTCACCGGCGTGCTCGAGCTACGACATGTTCGAGAACTATGAGCAACGCGGACGCGAGTTCAAGCGACTCGTGAATCAAAGCGGCGCCACCAAACGGCCGTCGGCGCTCAAGCGGGATACAGCGAAGTGAGTGGAGGCGCAGCATTGTGAAGGTTGGTAGCTCTGTTCGTGAGGACGGCGTCACGCGCGCGTCAACGCTCCCTCCTTCGCGCGCCGAGACGACCGCTGTGAGTCAGCGTGCCGCCGAGTCGCGCCGCAACCAGCGCAGCCGATGGAAGATGGGAGTGGAGGCGCAAGGACTGATGCTCGTCAGCTCGGTGCTGATCGCATACGGACTCGCGGTCCTGTACAGCGCCAGCGCGCTGGTGGCGATGAACGAGAACCACGGAAGTGCCTATTACCTCCTGCGCCAGCTCGCAGGTGTCGCCGCTGGCGTCGTTGCCTTCGCAATCGTCGCGAAGGTGGATGCGGAGAAATGGCGCGAGTGGGCATGGCCGCTGATGTTCCTCACGATCGCGACAATGGTGCTGACGCTCGTTCTGCCGGACTCCATCGCGCCGCGCATCAACGGATCGAAGCGGTTTCTCTTCGGGAGCTCGTTTCAGCCGTCGGAGCTCGGCAAGCTCGGTGTGATCGCGTGGTGCTCGATGCTCGTCGTCCGCAAGGGCGATTCGCTGCGACGCCTAACGAAGGGGCTCGTGCCTTTCTTGCTGATCATCGGCTTGCTCGACGTCCTTGCGGCGCTCGAGCCCGATCTCTCCGTATCGATGTTGTACACGTTGCTCATGGCGCTGCTGCTTTTCGTTGGCGGCGCGCGCATGAGTCATTTCGTTGCGCTCGGCGCCCTCGCCATACCGGTGCTTTGGCACAAGATCGAGCGCGTGCAATACGCCCTGTTGCGGCTCTCGAGTTTCCTCGATCCGGGCGGCGCACCCGGCGCGGTCAATTACCAGTTGAAGCAGTCGCTCGTCGCCGTTGGCTCGGGCGGTGCCTTCGGCGTGGGCTTTGGCGAAGGTCGGCAGCAGGCAGGGTTTCTACCGTATCCGTACAGCGATTTCATCGCGAGCAACATCGGCGAAGAATGGGGCTTCGTCGGTCTCGCCGCGATCGTCGTTGCATTCGGGGTGTACGCTCTGCTGGGCTTTCGAATCGCTCGTAATGCGCGCTCGCCCTTCCTGCAGCTGCTCGCCGTCGGATTGACCTTCGTTACGGTCCTCACTGCTTACCTGCACGTCGGCGTCGTCATCGGGCTGCTGCCCACGACGGGTCTCACGCTGCCGTTCGTCTCGTACGGCCGATCGAATCTCGTGCTCACGATGCTATTCACGGGAATTCTGGTGAACATCGGCAGCAGCAGGGAGCGCGTACTCGGCAGTAGCGCCACCGATCCATTGGCAACGCCCGCAACGCGGTGATCGAACCTCGACGCGTCGAGAGCACAGGGCCGCGTGTGCTGTTCGCCGGCGGTGGCACTGGCGGTCATCTGTATCCGGGTCTCGCGATCGCGCGCGCCTTGAAACAGCTGCGACCGGATGTTGAGCCTTTCTTCATCGGGGCGCGGAGAGGGATCGAGCGCGACATACTGCCGGCGACGGAATTCCCGCACGTACTGCTTGATCTCCATCCGCTGTACCGCACGAAAGTCTGGAGCAACTGGAAAACTGCGCGCGGCGCCGTCGGTGCGTGGCGTCAGCTCAGTCACCTTGCGCGGGAGCAGCAGCCGGCCGCCATCGTCGGCACGGGAGGCTACGCATCGGGCCTCGCTCTCGCATACGCCGCCGCGCATCGCATTCCCTACGTGCTCCAGGAACAGAATAGCTTTCCAGGCCTAACGATGCGCTTCTTCTCGCGATGGGCGCGCGCAGTCTATCTCGGGTATCCGGAGGCAGTGCGCTATCTCCCGAAGGCGAATCAATCGACGCTGATCGACACGGGCAATCCGATCGAGCCGCCGCCGCGAGATCGACCATCCCGAGCCGAATCTCGTCGACAGTGGGGACTCCCGCCGACAGGTGGGCGCGTTCTGCTTGTCTTCGGCGGCAGCCAGGGCTCCCGCGCGATCAACTCCGCCGTAGCGCAGTGGCTCCGCTCCGGTCAGCGTCCAGCGGACTTGTATGTGATCTGGGCGACCGGGAAAGGCACGTACGACGAATTTGCCTCGCTGGCCAGCGATGCCGTCATCATCCGGCCGTACATCGCGCCGATGCGTGATGCGTATGCCGCCGCCGATCTCGCCGTAGCGCGTGCCGGCGCGATGGGCACAGCGGAGCTCTGCGCCTGGGGAATTCCGGCGATTCTCGTCCCTTTGCCGACGGCGGCCGCGGATCATCAGGCGATCAACGCGCGCACGCTCGCGGCGGTGGGCGCGGCGATTTACATCCCACAAGTCGATTTCACGGCGAAGCGACTCGATACCACGCTACGCGAGCTGTTGTCACAGCCGGAAGAGCTCGCGCGACTCGCGCAGGCTGCCGCATCACGGGCGCGCCCGAACGCGGCGATGGACATTGCTGGGCGCATCGCTGAGATGATAGGCGGAGCCACCTAGCACCTGTCACCTATTGCTAGATTGCGGCGCTCATGCGCCTTCTGGATTCCGACGACCCACGCCCGGTCCATTTCGTCGGCATTGCCGGCGCCGGCATGAGCGCGCTCGCCGAGCTGTTCGTGCGGCGCGGAGTTGCCGTAACTGGATGCGACGCGAACCCCGGTGAAGCGGACGACCTGCGGCGACTCGGCATCAAAGTCGGGCCGCACGATCCGGCTCACGTCGATGGCGCGCGCGCGCTCATCGTCACGTCGGCGATGCCGAAGGATCATCCGGAGCTACAGCGTGCGCGTGACTGCGGGCTGCCAGTGATACGTCGCGCGGAAGCGCTCGGCGAGGTCACACACGGCCGAGAGCTCGTCGGCGTTGCCGGCACGCACGGAAAGACGACGACGACCGTGATGACGACGGAGGCGCTCGCCGCCGCCGGTCGCGATCCGACGGCGCTCGTCGGTGGCCGCGTCGGCGCATGGTCCGGCAACTTGCGCAAAGGCACCGACCGGTTGTACGTCGTCGAAGCGGACGAATACGATCGCTCCTTTCTCGCGCTCGCGCCGACGGTGGCTGTCGTGACGAACATCGAACCCGATCATCTCGACATTTACGACGGGCTTGCCGATATCCGGCGGGCGTTCTCGCAATTTGTCGGAGGCGCCCGCGCGATTGTCCTCTGCGCCGAAGACGCCGGAGCTGCGGGTATGCGCTTGCCCAGTGGAACAGAAGTAGTCCGCTATGCGATTGCCGACGGCACACCGGAGGCGCCGGCGCTGCGCGACGCGCGACTCATCGGGCATCCGGTGCGCGATACGCCGAACGGCAGCGCCTTCGAGCTGGAGTACGACGGTGAAACGTTAGGCAGCGTGGCGTTGCGCGTGCCTGGACGTCATAACATGCTCAACGCCCTGGCGGCGCTCGCGAGTGGTCTGATGCTCGGTGCGCCCGCATCGGACCTGGCGCGTGGGCTGGCGTCTTTTCGCGGCGTCGAGCGACGCTTCGAGCGAATCGGCGAGGCGCGCGGCGTCACGATCTTCGACGATTACGCGCACCATCCGACCGAGATCGCGGCGACGCTCGCCGCCGCACGCGGCGCTTTTCCGCTGCGTCGCATCGTCGTGGCGTTCCAGCCCCATCTCTTTTCGCGAACGCGCGACTTCGCTGCCGAGTTTGCGGGCGCGCTCGGCGCTGCCGACGCGGTTTTCCTCACCGAGATCTATCCCTCGCGTGAAAAGCCGATTCCAGGCGTGACGGCGTCGCTCATCGCCGACGAAATGCAGTCCGCGTCCGCGCGTCTCGTTTGGCGCGGCGAGCGTTCTGACGTCGCGCGGGCGCTCGCATCCGAAGTGCACGAGGGCGACGTCGTCATTACGATGGGCGCGGGCGATATCACTCGTACTGCGCCCGAGTTGCTCGCGCTGCTCACGGAGCGACAATGAGCGAGGCAGCGGCCGCTGGCGCTGATGCCGGTTGGTCCAAGGGTCGCGTTAGGCTCACGTTGATCGTCAGCGCCGTCGTGCTCGTCGCCGGCGCTCCCTTCTGGGGACCGCTTGTCCTGCGGCAGCTCTCATTTTTCCGAGTTCGCAAGGTCGAGATCGTCGGCGCGCATTACATTTCCGTGGGCGACGTCATGGATCGTCTGCACGTGGATACGACGGCATCGGTCTGGGATCCGACCGGTCCTCTGGCGGCGCGCCTCGCCTCTCATCTCCAGCTCCAGAGCGTCTCGGTGCGGAGAAAGCTGCCCGGAACGCTGGTCGTCGAGATTCAGGAGAAACTTCCCATTGCCCTCGTGCCGACGAACGACGGGCTGCGCGCGTTCGACGCCGAGGGAACGCTGCTGCCGATCGATCTCGCACGGACGCCGATCGACGTCCCCATCCTTCCGCGACGCGATCTCGGGCTGTTTCATCTGCTGAGTGCCTTGCGCAATGAGGCACCTGCGCTCTACGATCGCCTGAGCGAAATCCGCATCACGGCTTCAGACGAGGTGCTACTGCAGTTCGCCGACACACCCGTGCGTGCGATGCGCGACGTGACGTCGGCGCGGCTCGCGGAGATTGCCGCTGTTGAAGACGACCTCACCCGTCGCGGTTTGCACGCGGCGGAAATCGATTTGCGCTACCGAGACCAGGTCATCGCCAGACTGCCATGAATCCGGAACGCCTCGTTGCTGGACTCGACATCGGATCCGCGAAGACGACCGCGATCATCGCGGAAACGACAGGGGATCTGCCGAAGCACCCGTCGATCAAGCTGCTCGGCGTCGGCCAGGCGCGAACGACGGGGATGCGTCGCGGTGTCGTGTCCGATATCGAGGAGACGACGCGCTCGATTCGGCAGGCGCTACAGGACGCCGAGCGCATGGCCGGGACCCAGGTGCAAGAGCTGTATGCCGGCATCGCCGGTGAACACGTGCAGGCAATGACGAGCAAAGGCATCGTCGCGGTGAGCGGCGAGGAGATCAACAAGCACGACATCGATCGTGCAAACGAGGTCGCGCGCGCGCAGGCAATTCCGACGGACCGCGAGCTGCTTCACGCGATCCCGCAGGAATACACCGTCGATCGAAACACCGGGATTCGCGATCCCATCGGCATGATCGGAACACGTCTCGAGACGGAGATGTATCTCGTGACGATCGGTAGCTCGCCCGCGCTCAACCTGCGCAAGTCGGTCGAGCGCGCTGGCTACCGCGTGCGTGAGCTCGTTCTCGAGCCGCTCGCGAGCGCGTTGGCCGTCCTCACCGAGGACGAAAAGGAGCTCGGCGTCGCGCTGGTGGAGATGGGCGCGGGCACGACCGATCTCGCGCTCTTTCACGAGGGCAAGATCCGCCACCTCGGCACAGTTGCCTTCGGCGGCAACAACGTCACCAGCGACATCGTGCACGGATTGGGCGTGACCCAGGCGGACGCCGAGCGACTCAAGGAGCGATTCGGCTGCGCGTATGAGCCGCTAGTCGATCCGTCGGACGTGATTCAGCTCCCGAGCACCGTCGCGCAGGGGGATCGCCACATTCCGCGCGAGCTGCTCGCCCACATCATCCATCAGCGCATGGACGAGATCTTCGATCTCGTGCAGCGCGACATCGCGACCGCGGGCTACGCTGGGAAACTGAGCGCGGGTGTGGTGCTCACGGGGGGCGCGGCAGCGATGCAGGGGGTCGCGGAACTGGCGAGCGATGTGTTCGGGACGGGTGTGCGCGTCGGTCTTCCGGCGGAGAACATCGGCGGCTTGAGCGACTCCGTGGAAGCACCCCGCTTCGCCACGGCCGTGGGGCTCGCTCAGTACGCGGCGCATCGCGTCGCGCTCGGCGCTGCGGGTGCGGGTGTGCGCCGCCTCACAGCGGGCGGCGGTGGCGTCGGGAAATTTGCGGAGAGGGTGAAGTTCTGGTTACAGGACTTCTTCTGAGTAGTTCGTCGTTCTCGCCGACGCCGGCTCCCGCTCATAACCGGCTCTCAAAAAGCGTCAGCACGAACTAACGCGAATTCGTGGCGCGAGGCATGCGATTCAAGTGCCGCTAAACTCGCACTGAAATTCCAGCGCGACACGTGTGCGCGACATTTCTCTCTGTCGCTCACACAAAGCTGTCGTGCGTGATTCGTACTGTGGAAAACTTTCCGTGTTACCCTCGTGATTCTTCGCGCGATCCCTCGTCAAGCGAAAAGAAAAAAGCTTCTCGCACGCACAGAACGCATTATATTGCCGAGGCGTTTTCCACCGGCGGTGCGTAGCTACTCCCTCCTCGTTGACCGCTTCGAAACACGCACGAGTCGTCCTCACCCCGTGGTTCCGTCCCCACCAAACGCCGTACGGGAGCTTCACTCTCAATGATCTTCGAGTTCGAAGAGAGCGCGACGCTAAACGCTCGCATGAAGGTGGTGGGCGTCGGCGGTGGTGGTGGCAACGCCGTCAATCGCATGATCGACGAGCATCTGGAAGGCGTCGAGTTCATCTCCGTCAACACGGATGCGCAGGCGTTGCTCGCGTCGAAGTCCGACGTGAAAATCCAGATCGGCAAGAAGCTGACGCGCGGACTCGGCGCTGGCGCGCGGCCCGAGATCGGCCGGCAAGCGATCGAGGAGAATCGCGAAGAAGTTTCGCGGACGCTCACGAATTCCGATCTCGTCTTCATCACCTGCGGCATGGGAGGCGGCACCGGTACGGGTGCGGCGCCTGTCGTCGCTGAGTTGGCGAAGGAAGCGGGCGCGCTCACGGTCGGCATCGTCACGAAGCCGTTCCTCTTCGAGGGGCGCAAGCGCATGCGCCAGGCAGAGCAGGGCATTGCCGACATGCGCAAGAACGTCGACACGATGATCGTCGTGCCCAACGAGCGGCTGCTCGCGGTCGTTGGAAAGGGCATTCCATTTCAGGATGCCTTGAAGAAGGCGGATGAAGTCTTGTTGCATGCGACGCAGGGCATCTCGTCGCTCATCAGTGTGACCGGCCTGGTCAACGTCGATTTCGCCGACGTTCGCACCGTTATGCATTCAGGTGGCTCGGCGCTCATGGGCACGGGCATCGGCCGCGGTGAGAATCGCGCGATCGAGGCGGCACAGCAGGCGATCAGCTCGCCGTTGCTCGACAACGTGAGCATCTCCGGTGCGACCGGTGTGCTGGTGAACATAACCGGCGGCGCCGATCTCACGTTAGGCGAAGTGCATCAGATCAACGAGATCATCCATGACGCCGTCGGTGACGACGCCGAGATCATCTTCGGCGCGGTTCACGAGCCGGCGATGCAGGGAGAGATCCGTGTCACGGTCATCGCGACCGGCTTCGACAAGGCGATGCAACCGATGCTCGTCACGCCGGTCCAATCGCTGACGGCGACGCCTGGTCCTGGTGCGAAGAGCTCTCCTGTGATTCCGTTCCCCGCCAATCGTCCTGCTCGTGTGAGCGGCAGCCCCAACGGACGAACGTCGTCGACCGACGCGCCGCGTCCATCACGACCGGGCCCGCTCGACAAGGGCACTCAGGATCTCAGCGACATGGAGATCCCGACGTTCATTCGGAGGCAGATGGATTGAAGGGCGTGATCGAACGCGCCGTCACGTATGGCGTGGCGGCGATTCTCGTCGCCGGGGCATTGTACCAAACGCCCCGGCTCCCCGACAAAAAACCCGCTGAAGAGCTGCTCGGCCCGCAACGACAGAGCATCGCCACCCTCCCCGTGACGGTGCTCCGCGAGCGAATCGACACGCTCGCCAGCGGTGAGTCGCTGCGCAGCGTGTTCGCGCGCGGCGGTGTGAGCGAAGTGCTTGCCACGCAAGCGCTCAAGGCGTTGACGATCATCAACCCCGGCCGAGTGCGCGCGGGAATGCCGATCGCGTTCCGGTCGCCCGCGCCCGACTCGGCGCCGACCGAGATCGTCCTGCATCTCGCGATCGACCGGCTGTTGCACCTCAAGCGCGACGGCGCCGCCTGGACGGAATCCGAGGAGCAGTTGCCGTGGAAGACTGACACGATCGTCGTCAGCGGCAACATCGCCTCGACGCTCTACGAAGCGATGGACTCCAGTGCGCAGTCGATTCTGACGCCCCAAGCGCGCCAGCAGCTCACCTGGTCCCTCGCGGACGTATTCGAGTACAAGATCGACATGAGCCGCGACCTTCAGCCCGGCGATTCGTTCCGTGTAATGGCCGAGCGCTCATCGTCATCGAACGGCGCAGTGCGGATCGGAAGGATTCTCGCGGCGACGTTCACGCTGTCAGGCACCGCGCTGCAGGCCATTCGGTACGCGAGCCGCAGCGTGAGCGGCGACTTCTTCGACGCAAATGGCAAGTCGCTTCGCGCGGCGTTTCTCCGAGCGCCGCTCGAGTTCCGGCGGATCTCGAGCACCTTTGGTGGTCGCTTCCATCCGATCCTCGGCGTCTGGAAGCAGCACAAGGGGACGGACTACGCGGCGGCTTCCGGAACGCCAGTCCGCGCCATTGGAGATGGTGTGGTGGTTCGGGCCGGCTGGGGCAGCGGGTACGGTAACGTACTGGAGATTCGCCATCGCAATGGCTTCGTATCGCGCTATGGCCATCTGCGCGGGTTCGCGGCTGGCTTGCGTGTGGGATCGCATGTGGCCATCGGCCAGACGGTCGCCTACGTCGGGATGACCGGACTCGCTACGGGTCCGCATCTGCACTTCGAGGTGCTGGTCGACGGCGTACAGCGCGATCCTCGATCGGCGCTACGTGATCGGAGTGGCGATCCAGTGCCGTCGTCTGAGCGGCCGGCGTTCGAGCGCCAGCGCTCGCAGTTGATGGCGTTGCTCGAGGCACAATCTCCCGAGACCGCTACCGGACTCGCTGAGCGTTAGCAGTTCGTACGCTCCGCGTCGGGACGCTTCGTCGGTCGTGCATGCCCGGCTAAACTTCGCGCATGTCATCGTGGCTCCTCGCCGCGCTAGCCGGTCTTCTCTTCGCCATCCTGCAGTACGCGGGACGCGACTTTCGTTTGGGCCTGCGGGCGATCGCACCCGCGCTGCTGCGCTTCGGTGCGGTCGCGATCCTCGCGGCGCTTTTGCTCGACGCACCTGCTGGTCCGCGCAAACCGCTCACGACGTGGGTTGCGCTCGATGCGTCGGCGAGCTGGCGACGAGGTGGCGACGCGCTGCCATGGCAGCAGGCGTGGCGAGACGTCCGCGTCGCGAAGCCGGAGTCGCTGTTTCTCTTCGGTGATTCGTTACGGGCGATCCGCACCACCGATAGCCTAACGACGCCAGGCGACCTCTCCTCCATCGTTCGCCCGGCGGTTGAGCGCGCGCTTGGCCGAGGCCATCCACTCGTCGTCGTCACCGACGGTGAGCTCGCGGATCCGCAAGCGCTATCGGACCTGCCGGCCGGCTCGCGCGTCGTGGTCGTGAATCATCCGCAGGCTCCTGACCTCGCCGTCGCGTCGCTCGAGTTGCCTCGTGCGATCGTGAGCGGTGACACGGTCGAGGTCCATGTCGGCCTCGTTGCCGGCGCAAAGGGCTCCGCGCCCGGGAAGCTCACCCTCACGGTTGGCGACGCCGCCGTACTTTCCGTCCCCGTCGACAGCCTCGGCCCATATGCGGAGCGTCCCATCCTGGTTCGTGCGAGAGTCGAGGGACGCGAAGGACCAACTGTCGTGCGTGCGATCGTAAAGAGCCCGGGAGACGCCGAGCCGCGCAACGATACGCTGTCGATGGCGGTGGATCTGTCGCGTGCCGCGAGCGCGGTGTTCGTCTCCACGTCACCGGACCTCGACGCTCGTTATGCACTCAGCGTGCTTCGCGGCGCGCTTGCGGTTCCAACGCGCGGCTATTTTCGCGTCGCGCCTAACGCCTGGCGGGTGGATGGGTCGCTGGCCCCGGTATCGGAGGCGGACGTTCGCACCGCGTTCCGCGAGGCACCCGTCGCCATTCTCCACGGAGACACGGCCGCGTTCGGACCGCCGCGTGCGGCGACGAGGGGACCGTTGGCACTCGTGGTTCCAGCGACCACGAGCGACGGCGAGTGGTATGTCGCTGCCGTCCCGCCTTCGCCCCTCGCGCCGGCGCTGAGCGGCTTGCTGTGGGACAGTCTGCCGCCGATCGCCGTCGGCAGCGTTTCTCCCGCGGGCCAGTGGCGTGCGCTCGAAGTGCGCCTTGGTCGGGAGGACGATCGACGTGTCATCATCGCCGGCACCGATACTCCGCGGCGGGTCGTCGTCGTTGCCGCGTCCGGTCTGTACGCCTGGCGCTCACGGGGCGGTCCCTCCGCCGACGCTTTTACCGCGCTCTGGGGCAGCCTCTTCGACTGGCTCGCGGCAGAGCGGGCGGACCGCCGGGCCGCGGTGCCGACGGGCCTCGTGCTTCGCGCCGGTGAGCCGGTGCGGTGGCATCGAGGGAGCGCCAGCGACTCATCCGTGCTCGTGGTGCTGCGCCGACTCGGCGCGACAACTCGCGTCCGCGCGGATTCAACCCGCGTAGATTCGATGACGCTTCGCTTCCGCGCCGATGCAAACGTCACCGAGAGTCCGGCGCTTGCTCCCGGGATCTACACTGCGACGGTGCGCGGAGGCACGACGATGCTCGCGGTCAACAATTCCCGAGAGTGGCTGCCGAGTCCCCCGCGCGTTCGCGCCGGCGCAATCAGCGGTGGCGTCCCTGTCGACTCGGCTCCGCGTCTCCGAACGGCCGGCTGGGCGTACGCGCTGCTGGTGCTGTTCCTCTGCGCGGAATGGGTCGTGCGCCGACGCATCGGAATGCGGTGAGCAGAGGGTTGAGGGCAGAGGGCAGAGGGCAGAGGGCAGAGGGCAGAGGGCAGAGGGCAGAGGGTTGAGAGCAGAGGGTAGTTTTCGCTAACCCGCAACCCGCAACCCACAACCCGCAACCCACAACCCACAACCCGCAACCCGCAACCCGCAACCCGCAACCCTCAACCCTGGCCCCTCGTCGACCCTCACAGTGCGTCTTCTTCGTAAGAAATCCGATTCGCCGCGTCGCTCGCTCTGGCAGCGCATCAAGGACGTGGCTCTCATGGACGTCGGCGTCGCCGTCCGCGGCGTCGAGGCGGGATCGCTGGAACGGCTCGAGGAGTTGTTGCTCGAGGCTGACTTCGGCGTACCCGTCACACTGCGTCTGGTCGAGGACGTCGAGCGACTCGCGCAGCGCGGCGACGTCAAGACGCGCGACCAGTTTCAGGAGGCGTTGCGCCGTGGCGTCGAAGACGCGCTACGCGCCGGAAACAGCGATCCGCGCCTAACGGCGCCCAGCGGTGCGCCGTTCGTCATTCTCATCGCCGGCGTGAACGGTGCCGGCAAGACGACCTTCATCGGGAAACTCAGTGCGGAATTTCACCGTGAGCGCAAGCACGTACTCGTCGCGGCGGGCGACACCTTCCGCGCGGGCGCCATCGATCAGCTGCGACTCTGGGCGGAGCGTACGGGCGCCGAGTTCGTCGGCGCGCGCGCCGGCAGCGATCCTGCGGCCGTCGCCTTCGATGCGATCGACGCCGCGATTGCTCGTAAGGCAGACGTCGTCATCATCGATACCGCGGGCCGGCTGCACACCAGCGAGAACCTGATGGACGAGCTCAAGAAGGTCGCGCGAGTCATCGCGAGGCGCTTGCCAGGAGCGCCTCACGAGACGTTGCTCGTCCTCGATGGGACGATCGGCCAGAACGCGGTGCAGCAGGCGAAGACGTTCGCGGCCGCGGTTCCTGTCACAGGACTCGTCGTCACAAAACTCGATGGAACAGCGCGCGGGGGTATTGTAGTCGCCGTGCACGAGGCGATCGATGTGCCCGTGAAGTTTCTCTCCGTCGGAGAAGGCGCCGACGACATCGTCGCGTTCGACGCAGCGGCATTCTCCGAGGACCTTCTCAGCGACGAGTGAGCGCCCCGCGGATGTCGTCACCGCAATCGCGCCCGGGAGCGGGACAGCGGCTCTTTCTCGATACCGGCATCACCTATCTCAAGGGTGTCGGTCCCGCTCGCGCGGAGGCGTTCCGGCGACTCGGCGTCATCACCGCGGGCGATTTGCTATACCACATTCCTCATCGCTACGAAGACGCGAGCACCGTTGCCGCGATCGCGTCGCTCGAACCGGGCATGCAGGGCACGGTCATCGGCCGCGTGATCTCCAAGGGGATCATCCCGACCAGACGAGGCCTGCGAATCTTTCAAGCCGTCCTTCGCGATGAGAGCGGAATGATCGAGGTCTCATGGCCCGGCCAGCCCTTCCTCGACCGTACGATATCCAAGGGCGACACGCTGCTCGTCACCGGGAGCGTGCGCTTCTTCCACGGTCGCCAGCTGCAGCCTCGCGAATTCATCAATCTCGGCGACGACGAGAGCGGAACCGCCGAGGGCCGTGTGCTATCGGTGTATCCGGCGACGGAGGGTCTGTCGTTCAAGATCATCCGGTCGATCATCGACAACCACCTCGACGCGTTGCTGCCGCTCGTCAGCGAGTACTTGCCTAACGACGTCCTCGCGGCGGCTCAGGTGCCGGCGATCCGTGATGCGTTGCGCATGGTGCATCGACCCGTGTCGCTCGCGGAAGCGATGCGTGGCCGGGAGCGATTGGCGTTCGAGGAGCTGTTCTTCGTGAACTTGCTCCATCTCCGAGCGAAATCACTCGCGCGCGAGGAGCGGCGCGGCATTCGCTTCGAGAACAAGCGCCAACTCACCACCCGGCTCAAGGACAACTTGCCCTTTCAGCTCACGGGCGCTCAGACACGCGCGACGCGCGAGATCTTCGCCGACATGTGCAGCGAGCATCGCATGCAACGGCTCTTGCAGGGTGACGTCGGCAGCGGCAAAACGATCGTCGCCCTCTTCGCTGCGCTGCTCGCGATCGAGAACGGCTATCAGGCGGCGATCATGGTGCCGACCGAGTTACTCGCCGAGCAGCACTGGCACACGATGACGACGCTCCTCGCGCCATCGGGTGTCGAGCCGCTCCTGCTCACGGGAAGTCTCTCGGCGCGGGAGCGAAAGGACGTCGCGCAGCGACTGTTCTCGACCGACCCGGTGCTCGTCATCGGAACGCACGCGCTCGTTCAGGAGGCGACGCTGTTCGCGCGCCTCGGTTTCGTCGCTGTCGACGAGCAGCATCGCTTCGGCGTCGAGCAGCGCAAGGCGCTTGCGGCGAAGGGTGAAGCGCCGGACGTGCTCCTCATGACAGCGACACCGATTCCGCGCTCGTTGGCGCTCACACTATACGGTGATCTCGATCTGAGCGTGCTCGACGAGCGGCCACCAGGTCGTCAGCCCGTGATGACGGCCATGCGGCGCGAGTCGGCGCGCGATCGCGTGATGCTGTTCGTCGATCGTCAGCTCGAGGAGGGGCGCCAGGCGTACATCGTCTATCCCGTGATCGAGGAATCCGAGAAGACGGACCTCAAGGCGGCAACGACGATGTACGAGGCGCTTGCCGCCGGCCCCTTCGCGCAGCGACGAGTTGCCTTGCTCCACGGCCGCGTCGACGCCGCACAGCGCGATGCGATCATGCGGCGTTTCCGCGATCGCGAGATCGACGTGCTCGTCGCGACGACGGTGATCGAAGTCGGCATCGACGTGCCTAACGCGACGGTCATGGTCATCGAGCATCCGGAACGGTTCGGTCTGTCGCAGTTGCATCAGTTGCGCGGACGCGTCGGGCGCGGCGCCGAAGAGTCCTTCTGCATCCTGCTCGGCGACGTGAGTCCGGATGCGGCCGATCGATTGAGAGTCTTCTCTTCGACTGACGACGGCTTCGAGATCGCGCGCGCGGATCTGCGGATTCGCGGCATGGGCGATCTGTTCGGCGAGCGACAGAGTGGCGTGCCGACATTCCGCGTTGCCGATCCGCTCAGGGATGAGGCACTCGGCGAGCGCGCGCGACTCGCCGCCGAAAGTCTGCTCGTGCACGATCCCGATCTCGGCGCGGCCGAGCAGGCGGGACTTCGTCGTGTGTTAGGCGAGCGTTACCGGCGATCGCTCGAGCTGTTCAGGGTTGGCTAACACCGTCTGGACATGATGGTGGTTCGTTCGTCCTCGCGTAGAGGCCTCATCGCGTTACAAGCATCTAGAAACGGTAGATGCGAACTCCAAGGAGTGCCTGCCCTCGAGGCTGAAGCGACGAACGAGGGATCTGCTTGTCGGATCACTCAGGCCGTGGCTGACTACTTCACTCAGGAGTGAAAGCGAACTACGGTTTCGTCGGGGCCGTTAGGCGGCGCTTGATCCGTTCCAGCTCGTCGTTGGCCTTTGCGAGTTCGTCCTTCAGCCGCTGAATCTCCGCGTCCTTTGCCTTGACGTCGGCGGCCGGCAGGCTCGCCGTTGTGGCCGTGCCAGACGATGACGCCGCGCTCGCGATCACTTGCGACGACGACTGCAATTTCTGCGCGATGTGGCGCAGAACATCGGCCTCGAGACGATGTGGGAGTGCGCCGGGCGACTTTCCGTATACGTCGAAGAATGCGATCGCCATCTCGGGTGTGCCGTCCTGGTTCGCCGGCTCCAGCGAGAGCACGCCACGCCAATACGCGCTTTCGGTGGCGCCCGGCGTGCCCGGATGCTGTGCGGCGAATTGAGCCAGGAGGCGATCCGCATCCGCGTAACGACGTTCCGACGCCGCCGCTTCCGCGTGTGCGAGGGTTTGAGGCCAGTCGGTCCCACCCGCGCTCGGTCCTGGACCCACGCGTGCGGCGACGCAGCCCTGCGCGACGAGCAGGGCGATGACGGTGGAATACCTAACGACTATCGCGTGCATGGCGCGCCAGGGTTACGCGGCCTCCGCAGGCTCGCGGCGTGGCAACGATGCGCGGCGGCTCGTCCGCGTCGGCAGAGTGATCGTAAATGTCGTTCCCACGCCCGGCGTGCTCTCGCACTGAATGGTGCCTCCATGCGCCTCGACGATGTTCTTCGCGATCGCGAGGCCTAGCCCAGAACCCTTCGATCCCTCTACCTGATTATCAGCTTGGTAGAATTTATCGAAGATGTGTGGAACCTGCTCGGGCGGTATGCCGGCACCCGAGTCGCGCACGTCGATCTGGACCGAGCCGTTCACCGGATCGATCGACAGATCCACCTCTCCGTTGCGCGGTGTGAACTTGAACGCGTTCGAGAGCAGATTCCCGAGCACTTCGTTCATGCGGTCCGCGTCCCACATCACCTCGCTCGGCAAGCCGTCGGCGCGATGCACGACGAAACGAATGGAACGTTGAACGGCGAGAACGTGAAAGGCGCGCTCCAGGTCGTCGAGGAAGGGGCCGAGTGCGACGCGGCGCAGCTCGAGCTTGCCGCCGCCCGCCTCGAATCGACTCACGTCGAGAAGCTGCTTCACGAGTCGCGCCAGCGACTGAATCTGGGTTTCGAGCGTCTGGAGCACCGCCCGCTGTTGTTCGCTGAGCGCACCGTAGACGCCCTCATCCAGGAGCTGCACGTAGCCCTGCACCACATTGATGGGGGTCTTGAGCTCGTGGGACGCGACCGAAACGAACTCGGCCTTCAGCTTGTCGAGCTCGGTGAGCTGCTTCGTCATTTCCTCGAAGCTCGTCGCCAGCCGGCCAAATTCGTCTGCGCGCGAGGGCGAGAGCGGCAGCTTGTAGCCAAGATTTCCGTTGGCGACTGCCTCCATACCTCTTTCCAGATCTCTCACCGGCCGTGCGATGTGACGCGTAAGCCAGACGCCAATGAGGGCGGCAAGAATCAGCGCGCCGATCTCGGCCATGGCGGAGACGTTCTTTGCCCTCGAGATCTCGATCGCCGCTGACGCGACGCGCTCCGCAGTTCGCTGGCGTAAGGCACGTTCTGCTTCGAGAAGGCTGAGATCAGCGCCGCCAAGTGCTGGAACGAGGTGCGTCGACGAGATCTGCTCCGCTTCGTCGCGGTGATCGGCCAGGGCCGCGGCGTACTCCTCCGGCGCCCACGCCTCGATCTCACCGATGTGCCTTGCGACGTCACCGGCGGACTTGTCGAGATTGAAATTCTTCAACGAGTCAGCCGTTGCGGCGACGATCTTCAGCTGCGCGTCCATCGTGTCGCGGGTGTGCGCGTCGTGCACGAAGAGGAGCGCTGTCTCCTGTCGTCGAAGAACGTTCAGTCCTTCGCGGAGCCGGCCGAGCAGGAGGGATGCAGCGAATTCCTTATCGCGGAGCGCCCGAGCATCGCGGTGCAGCCGATCCATGGCCTGTACCGCAATCAACAGCGGTATCACCAGAATTACCGCGATGGTGAGGAGGCCCACAATGAGCCTCGAGCGCAAAGTCATTTCCGCGGCGCGTTGATCGACATGAGTTAGAATCTCGACGTTGCAAGTCCGGCGCCGTGGCGCGGGTCACGCGTTCGCGGGGTACAATTGCACTCCCTGGTCGTGTAGCGTACCTCGATCTGCCGTTGTCTTAAGCTTTTTCGAACACGTACCTCATGCACGATTACATACCGCGCATCGCCGACCTCCGCGAGTTCGTCGGATCGACGGTGACGCTGCACGGCTGGGTGACACACCTCAGATCCTCCGGCAAGGTTGCGTTCGCCGTAATTCGCGATGGGACCGGGATCGCACAAGCGGTCTTTGTAAAAACGTCGTTACCAGCCGAAGCCTGGGAGCGGTTTGCATCGCTCACCCTGGAGACCTCCGTCACAATTCGTGGCGAGGTCAAGGCGGACGCGCGTGCGCCGGGCGGATTCGAAATCGCCGCCGCTGATCTCGAGATCGTCGGTCCAAGTCCGCTCGACTATCCAATTCAGCCCAAGGAGCACGGCGTCGACTTTCTCCTCGACCACCGTCACTTCTGGCTCCGCAGCAATCGACAGCGCGCCATCTTCACGGTGCGGAACGAAATCGAGCAAGCGATCCACGACTTCTTTTACGAGCGTGGGTTTCTCCGCATCGACACGCCGATTCTCACCGCGGCGATCGGCGAGCGGAGCGGCTTGTTCGAGACTGAGTACTTCGAGGAAGGAAAGGCATACCTCGCACAGACCGGCCAGCTATATGGAGAGGCGGCGGCCGCTGCGTTTGGAAAGATCTACACGTTCGGACCAACGTTCCGCGCCGAGAAATCCAAAACGCGCCGTCATCTCACCGAGTTCTGGATGATCGAGCCGGAAGTGGCGTGGTACGACTCCGCGGCGAACATGCGCCTGCAGGAAGATTTCGTCTCGTTTCTCGTCCGCCGCGTGCTCGATCGATGCTCGGATTCATTGCGAATGCTGGAGCGCGACACGTCGAAGCTCGAGAGCGTGAAGCCGCCATTCGTACGCCTCGACTACTCGGAGGCGGTTGAGATCGTGAAGAAGAAGGGTAGCGCGACGACGTGGGGCGAAGACCTCGGCGCGGAAGATGAGACGCTGATCGTCGCAGACTATGATAAGCCGGTCTTCGTCATGAACTATCCGAAAGTCGCGAAGGCCTTCTACATGAAGGAGAACCCGGCCGATCCCCGCACCGTGTTGTGCGATGACTGTCTCGCACCGGAAGGCTACGGCGAGATCATCGGCGGATCGCAACGTGAGGACGACTACGACCGACTCGTCAGGCGGATCAAGGAGGAGGGGTTACCGCTCGACGCGTACGACTGGTACCTCGACCTTCGCCGCTACGGAACGTTCGTGCACTCCGGCTTCGGTCTTGGTCTCGAGCGCACGGTCGCGTGGATTTGCGGCTTGTCGCACATTCGCGAAGTGATCGCGTTCCCGCGAATGATGTCGCGGCTGAAGCCCTGATTGGTGGTCGGTGATTGGTGGTTCGTGATTCGGACGTGCCAACCACCAGCGACCAGTCACCCATCACTCGTTTTCACCTCATCCCAGATTCGATCGAGCTCCGCCAGCGATGCCTCGCCAACGCGAAGACCGCGTTCGGTAGCGAGCTGTTCGACCCGCTTGAACCGCCGCGCGAATTTGATGTTGGCGCGATCGAGCGCGAGCGCCGGGTGTACGCCTGCCTTACGACACAGATTCACAACTGCGAATAGAAGATCGCCGAGCTCGTCCTCCAATCGCTCGTGGTGCTCGTCGTAGCGTGGCGTCGAGGAGTGCGACTCGAGATCCGGATGGGCCGCGATCTCTTCGCAGACCTCGTCGATCTCTTCTCGTACCTTGTCGATTGGTCCGCGGACATCGGGCCAGTCGAAGCCGACACCCGCGGCCCGATCCTGGAGACGGAACGAGCGGTGCAGTGAAGGGAGATCTGCGGGAAGACCATCGACGATGCTTTCCCGCTTCCTTGCCTTCATCCGTTCCCACGGCTGGCGTGCGCCGTCTCCGTACAGGTGCGGATGTCTTCCCTTCATCTTCGTGAGAAAGGTTTCCGCGACGTCATGAAAGTCGAACGCACCTCGTTCTTCGGCAACGACCGAGTGGAACAGCACCTGGAGCAGGAGGTCGCCAAGCTCTTCGCGAAGCAGCGCATCGTTGCCAGCACGAATCGCGTCGTCGACTTCGTAGGCTTCTTCAATCAAGTACGGTCGCAACGACTCGTGTGTCTGCGCCGCGTCCCACTCGCACCGACGCCGCAGATCGCGCATCAGTGATAGCGTATCCTCAAGTGTCGGTTTCGCTTGCATGGCGTCCTCGGCTCCGATATCCTTCACGACTCGCGAATCATAGCGCATGCAAAGCCTTCTGACACGCGCCTGGGTCGAGATCGACCTCGGCGCGTTGCTGCGAAACGGAGCACGCGTCGCCGAGTTTGCCGCCGCGCGTCTGCTGCCGATGGTCAAGGCGGACGCATACGGACTCGGCGCGACGCGCGTTGCCTGTGCGCTGCAGGAGCTCGATCCGTGGGGCTTTGGCGTCGCGACGGTTGGCGAGGGTGACGAGCTGCGCCGCGCCGGTATCGATCGGCCCATTCTCGTCTTCACTCCCTTGTTGATCGAAGAGTTCGACACGGCGCGTCGCGCTCGCCTAACGCCAACCCTGGGGAGCGCTGAAGCCATTCGCGAGTGGGCGCGCGCGGGCCTTCCGTGGCACCTCGCCATCGACACCGGAATGAACCGCGCCGGTGTTTCCTGGCGTGAGGTCGCCCAGCTCCGCGACGTCGTCGCCGCGTCGCCGCCGCAAGGAGTATTTACTCATTTCCACTCCGCTGAGCGCGCCGACGGTTCGCGCGAGGAGCAGGAGAAGCGCTTCGCGCACGTCCTCGCCGAGCTGCCCGTGCGTCCAGAGATGATTCACGCCGAAAATAGCCCGGCCGTCGCGAGGCACAGCGTGCGGGAGAAGGGACGTTGGACCCTGGCGCGACCGGGGATCTTCCTGTACGGCGTGGGATCGGGAGATGGTGCGGAGATCGCGCCGGATCCGGTGGTGTCGCTGCGCGCGCGCGTCGTCGACACGCGCGACATCGAGCAGGGAGACACCGTCAGCTACGGTGCAACGTTTCGTGCCGACGGTCGGCGTCGCATCGCGACGCTCGCGATCGGCTACGCCGACGGCTATCGCCGCGCGTTGAGCAATATTGGAACGGTTCTCGTCCGCGGACGGCGCGCGCCCGTCGCCGGCCTCGTGACGATGGACATGACGATGATCGACGTGACCAACATCCCATGCGAAATCGGTGACGTTGTGACACTGATCGGAGCCGACGGCGACGAGAGACTGACCGTCGCCGACGTCGCGGCGTCGGCCGACCTCTCGCCGTATGAGGTCCTCACCGGCCTGCGCTCGCGCCTGCCACGTCGTTATGTAAACGACACGGCGCATCCCGAGGGCGATGAGTAAACGCGCAATCATCATCGTCCTCGACGGCGTCGGCATCGGCGCCGCGCCGGACGCGGCGACCTACGGCGACGTCGGCAGTGACACGCTCGGAAATATTTCGCGTGCTGTTGGCGCAATGGAGCTTCCCAACCTCGAGCGCGCCGGCCTCGGCAACATCGCTCCGCTCGCCGGCGTTGCGCCGATCGACGCGCCCGCCGGTGCGTGGGGACTCATGGTTCCGCGCTCGGCGGGAAAAGACAGCACCTCCGGGCACTGGGAGATCGCTGGCGTGCACCTGGCGCGTCCATTCCCGACGTACCCGAAGGGATTTCCCTCGTCGCTCGTCGAGACGTTCGCCGAGCGCACCGGACGCGGCGTGATCGGGAACGTCGTCGGAAGCGGAACGGCGATCATCGATCAGTTTGGTGCCGAACACGAACGCACCGGTTGTTGGGTGCTCTACACGTCGGCCGACTCCGTTTTTCAGGTCGCGGCGCACGAGGGCGTCGTGCCGCTCGCGGAGTTGTACTCCGCATGCGAGATCGCGCGGGCAATGCTCGTCGCGCCCAATGACGTGTCGCGAGTGATTGCGCGACCATTCGTCGGTTCGGCCGGCGCATACTCGCGAACGAAGAATCGGCGCGACTTTTCGATCGCGCCGCCCGCGGAAACGCTGCTCGACGCGCTCGCGTCCGCAGGGATCCCGCGCACCGGCGTCGGAAAGGTCGACGACCTTTTCGCCGGTCGAGCCATCACGTCGCAGCACACGGCGGGCAATGCGGACGGCATCGTCTGCATTCGTACCTGGATCGAAAAGGCCCAGAGTGGGTTGCTGTTTGGCAACCTTGTAGATTTCGACCAGCAATTCGGGCACCGGAACGACGTTCCGGGGTTCTATCAGGCGTTGCGCGAGTTCGACGCCGCCCTGCCGTCATTCGTGTCTGCCCTGAGAGAGGACGACCTGCTGTTCATTACCGCCGACCACGGAAACGATCCAACCACGCCGTCGACCGATCACGCGCGTGAGTGCGTGCCCCTGCTCGCCTTGGGCCCGCGTGTTTCCGGCGTAGCGGTCGGCACACGCGAGACCTTTGCGGACCTCGGCGCCACGATCGCCGACTGGTTCGCCGTTCCGTTTGCCGGCGCCGGCAGGTCTTTTCTCCGGACCTTACTGGCCGCATAAATGGCAAGCGACCAATCGGCGATCGTCGAGGCGCAGGGCGACCGCGTCATGACGATGCTACGAGAGCGCGCCTTCGGCGCCATGGCCCGCGCCTATGCCCCGTACTCCCGCTTTCGCGTTGGAGCAGCACTCCTCGCGACGGATGGCAGCATCACGGAAGGGTGCAACGTGGAGAACGCGGCCTTCCCCGCTGGCATCTGCGCGGAGCGGAGCGCCGTCGCGGCGGCGGTCGCTCGCGGCAATCGGGCATTCGATTCGATCACGATCGCGACCGAAGCCGAAGAGCCAACTCCGCCCTGCGGCATTTGCCGCCAGGTACTGGAAGAATTCTCACCACACTTGCTCGTGGTCAGCATCACGAGCGAGGGACGCGAAGCGCGCTGGACGCTGGATGAGCTCCTTCCGCGCGCATTTACCCCCAAATCTTTGGACCGGCGATGAACCGGAGATTCAATTTGCGTGCTCCCTGGGTTTCACGAATGCTCATTCTGAGCGGCTTCGCGGCCGCCGTGTTTGTCGCGGCGTGCGGCGAGAAGCTGGAATCGGGAGCAGGATGTCCCATTGTCTGCCCGACACCCGACGTGCAGCTCCGCGATACGACCGTCGAGGCGCTCGCGGTCGATTCCAGCCTCGCCGGCTTTCCGCCCATCGGCGAGGAGCAGCCGCTGTTGCTCGCGGCGCGAGGCGACACGCTCGACACGCGCGTGATCTTCCGTTTCGACTCGATCAGCAAGAGCTATCCGCATCCCAGTGTACCGGCGGACTCGTTGGTCAACCACGTCGATAGCGCGATGCTTGGCATCGTGCTCGACACGTCGACCGTCGTCGGCCTTCCCGGCCTACCCACGACGCCGGTTACCATAGAGCTCTACGACGTCGGCGGTGCCGCGAGCGACACCGTTGCCTCGGACTACTTGCCGCTGTTCAATCCGAGCAACCTGATCGGCTCGAAGACATTCGCGCCGGAGTCGCTCGCCAAGGATACGCTCCAGCTGCCCGTGGCGTCGGCGACGGTGCTCGGCAAGATCGTGAACGCACAACGTCTGCGTATCGGGCTCCGTCTCGTATCGAGCACCTCGACACAGTTGCGCATTCAATCATCGGGGGTCGCTCCTGCGACGCTGCGCTTCAAGCCCGCGTCGGATACGGCAGTAACGGTTGCGTTGTTATCGCAAACGCCGGCCGATACGTCACTCGCGCAGCTGCGCACCGATCTCGAGGATTACGTCATCACCGCGAAGAACCTGGCGACGCGCCAGAGCAACACGATCGCCATTGGTGGGTTCCCCGCGAACCGCACCTACATGCGCTTCGACTTGCCGTCGCGGATCGTCGATTCGTCAACGGTGGTCCGCGCGACGCTGTATCTCACCCAGTTCCCCATGCGAAACAGCCCGAACGCTGGGGACTCGGTGGGCGTCTACCCATTTGCGATTACCGCCGGCACGGTGCTCACCGACATACCACGACTGATGCGCCTCGTGAGCGTGAACACCACGCTCGCGACCGACTCGCTGCGCGTCGTGCCGTCGGACTCCGGCCAGCGACGCATGGAGCTCGTCGGCATCGTCCGCGTCTGGAAGAACACGAAAGTGGAGCAAACGCAACGCGCGCTCGTGCTGGCTGTCGGCGGCGAGGGCACGAACCCGGCAATGGCCGCCTTCTTCTCCAGTCAGGCCGACAGTTCGCTGCGGCCTCGGTTGCAACTCACGTACGTTCCTCGCGTCACCCTGGGGCTTCCATGACGTGGCACTTCCTGCATGATCGAGCGTCGCCTGAGTTGAGCAAGCTCTCACTACGGACACTTCTGGCGCTGGCGGCGCTCGCTGCCGCGCCGATTGTCGTGCATGCGCAATCGAATCTGAGCACGCAGGGGTTGGGTTTCGCACCGGGCCAGATCAGCACACGCGCCGAGGGTACCGGCGGCGCGATCGGCGAGATCGATCCGTTGTCGCTCATCAATCCGGCGGCGCTCGCGTTCATCGGCACGACGACGCTCTTCTTTCAGATCGAGCCGGAATACCGGAGTGTCGTTGTCGGCACGGCGACGAGTACTACGACGACGGCGCGCTACCCGCTCTTCGCCGCGGTCATTCCGGTCGGCTCGAGCTGGGCTTTCGGCGTGACGTCGGCGACACTGCTCGATCGCACCTGGACGACGACGATCGACAGCAACATCGTCATCGCTCCGGACACGGTCGCGTCGACCTTCATCGCGGGATCCAGCGGATCGATCAACGACCTGCAGCTCGCCGCCGCGTGGACCCCGACTACCTACGTGCGACTCGGTCTCGGCGGACACTTGATGAGCGGCAGCGATCGCGTATTTGTCGGCCGCACGTTCACAAACAACAGCGCTTTTGGAAACTTTGCGGATAGCACCACGATCGGCTTCGATGGTGGTGCGGTATCCGGCGGTATCGAGCTCGTCGCGCCAAAGATCGCGATCGCGTCCGCGTCGTTCCGAAAGGGCGGGGCGCTCAACGCGACCCGCAACGACACGGCGCTCGCGCACGCGCACGTACCGGATCGTCTTGGCTTCTCGTTGGCGTACGTTGGCATCGCCGGCAGCGAGATCGCCGTGCGCACAGCGTACGACAAATGGTCGTCATTGAAGGGGCTCACGCCGGGCGTCGCTCAGCCTGTGAACGCATGGGACACGAGCGTTGGGGCGGATATTGCCGGCCCACACCTGGGAGGCGGGCAGCCTTTGATGCTCCGCCTCGGAGGCCGGTGGCGTACGCTGCCATACGGCGCTGGCCCGACGAGTGAAAACGTTACGGAACGGACGTTCACTGCAGGATTGGGAACGTCGTTTGCCGGCGGACGTGTCATCTCGGATCTTGCGGTCCTGCACTCCAATCGCGTTGCGAATCTCGGGATCAGTGAACGCGCATGGACGTTGAGCATCGGATTGGGCGTTCGTCCCTGACCGATCAGCGACAGGTGGAGAGCAACGGTCCTCCCGCCGATGCGCCGCTGATTCTCGTCGCCGACGACGTTCCGGCGAACGTGGAGCTGTTGTTCGATCAGCTCCATGTGCTGGGCTTTCGTGCAATCCCCGCGCACGACGGACCGTCCGCGTTGAAAGCGTGCTTCGACAGCAAGCCCGATCTCTGCATTCTCGACGTGTCGATGCCGGCCGGTGACCTCGGCTGCGACGACCGGTCGACGGGATTCGAGGTCTGTCGTCGCATCAAGCGCGATCCCCGCACGAAGAACATCCCCGTCATTTTCGTCACCGCGCTCAACGACACCACCGACCGCGTGAAGGCGATCGAAGCGGGCGGCGATGACTTTCTGACGAAGCCGCACAATCGACTCGTCCTCGGCGCTCGTGTTCGGAGCCTTCTCAAGCTCAAAGCGGCCACCGACGCGCTCGAGGAGAGCCTTCGCAAGCAGCGCGAGCTGCAGAAAATGCGCGATGATCTCATGAAGATGATCGTGCACGATCTGAAGACGCCACTGACCTCCGTCCTGGCCACGATGGAGATGCTGCTCGACGGTGACTTCGGTTCGCTCGTCGAAGACCAGCGAAAGGCAGTTGGCGAGGCGGAAGGCAAGGCCGAGGATCTTCTCGCGCTCATCAACGACGTGCTCGAGGTGTCGCGCATCGAGGAGGCCGAGCTCACGCTCGACCTGCAGCCGATCGCGCCCGGTGCGTTTCTCACCGAGATCGAGCACGAATGGGAGGTTCGCTTTCAGCAGGAAGGCACCGAGGCCACCGTCGAAGTTGCGGATGACGCACCCGTATTCGAGGCTGATAAGGAACTGCTCAAGCGCGTGCTGAACAATCTCGTTCAGAACGCCGTCACGCACTCGGCGCAGGCGGTGAAGATCGAGTTCAAGGCGCGGAAGGATGGTGACGGTGTGCTCTTCACCGTCTCCGACAACGGGCCGGGCATCCCGCCGCAATACCACGAAGTGATATTTCGCAAGTTTGAACGTGTGAAAACCCAGGGCGTGCCGCGCACGCGCAGCTCGGGTCTCGGGCTCGCCTTCTGCAAGCTGGTCGTCGACGCGCACGGCGGTCGGATCTGGGTTCAGAGTGCCGAAGGGCAGGGAAGCGCCTTCCACTTCACCTTGCCGCTCAAGCCGCCGCAGCGCGTCGTCCGCGTGTCCGGCGCACCGCTCGTTTAAGCTCGGAGCGCGGACGGCGATGCGGGTGTATTTGCGGACGTTCGGTTGCCGCGCGAACCACTACGACACCGAAACGGCGCGCGCAATGATCGAGCGCGCCGGGCACGGCATCGTGAGCGATGTCGCTGAAGCGGACGTCGCGCTCTTCAATAGCTGCGCCGTCACCGCGGAAGCCGAGGCGGATCTCCGCGGCGCGGTGCGACGTGCCGCGCGATCGCGACCGGAATTGCGCAGTGTCATCATGGGTTGCGCAACAGGGTTCGCCGCTCGACGCGACGACAGCTCGCTGCGGTCACTGCCGACGGTTCAACACCTCGTCGAGGGCGCAGACATGGCGGCGCTCGCCTCTGCGCTCGAGCTGCCTCCTGAGGCATCGGTGGCGCGTGCCGCGGCGCAGACGACGGTTCGCGCGTTGTTGCGCGTGCAGGACGGCTGCGACGAGCATTGCACCTTTTGCGCGACGACCGTCGCGCGTGGGGCCAATCGCAGTCGCGCTGCCGACGAGATCGTCGGCGAAGCGCGGGTGCTGGCCGACCGGCATCCGGAAATCGTCGTCACGGGGATTCACATCGGCAGCTATGGCCACGACATCGGCAGCTCGTTAGGCGAGCTCGTGGAGCGCCTCGTCGCCGACGTGCCCGACGTTCGATTCCGCTTGTCGTCGCTCGAGGCAACGGAGCTCGACGACCGCCTCATCGCCCTGCTCAGTGCTGCGCCCGAGCACCTCGTCCCGCACCTTCACGCTCCGTTGCAGTCGGGGTCCGACGCGGTGTTGAAGCGCATGGGTCGGCACTGGTACACTGCGGACGCATATGCGCAGGTCGTCGAGCGACTCGCCGCGTCCTGCTCGACGCTCGGTCTCGGCGCCGACATCATTGCCGGATTCCCTGGCGAAACGGACGCCGATCACGCACAGACGATGGCACTCGTCGAGCGCCTGCCGTTCACGTACTTGCACGTTTTCCCGTTCTCGCTCCGCCCGGGCACGCCGGCCGAGCGACTCGGGGGACGCGTTCATCCTTCCGTCATTGCGGATCGGGCGCGCCAGCTACGAGAATTGGCGAGCCGGAAAGCGTTCGCATATCGGCAGTCCCGCGCCGGTGGCCTCGCGGACGTCGTGGTCGTCCGAGGTGGCCCCGCCGCGACCGAGCGAGAGGGACTGACGGAAGATTATCTTTCTGTACTTCCGCCGTCGCAGCTGGCGCGTGGGGTCCGTTATCAGGCGAAGCTCGCCCTCGATGGTTCCCGTCTCTCCGCAATCGCCCTAGCCCCTAGCCCCTAGCCCCTTTGCCCTCCGTCTACGTCGAAACCTATGGCTGTCAGATGAACGTGAGCGACTCCGAGCTGATGCTCGGCAAGCTCGCGGCACACGGCTATGAGTCCGTAGCGGGCCCGGAAGGGGCGGACGTCATTCTCGTCAACACCTGCGCGATTCGCGATCACGCCGAGCAACGCGTCATTGGTCGATTGGGCGAGTTGAAGCGCCACATGAAGCCTACGTCCATCATGGGAGTGACGGGTTGCATGGCGCAGCGGCTCGGTCCGCAATTGCTCGAGAAGGCGAAGCACGTCAGCCTCGTGGTCGGACCGGACGGCTACCGCGCACTGCCCGCACTCGTCGAGCGCGCGCGTGAGGGCGAGCGCCCCATCTCGACCTCGTTCGATCTCGAGGAGCATTACGAGGACTTCCAACCGAAGCGATTCGATCGCGTCAAAGCCTGGATTCCCGTACAACGGGGCTGCGACTACCGCTGTACGTATTGCATCGTGCCGTACACGAGAGGCGCGGAGCGAAGCCGTCAGCTTGCCGACGTCGTGCGCGAGGTCGAGCAAGTCGTGCGGGAGGGGATGAGCGAAGTCGTACTTCTCGGCCAGACGGTGAACTCGTATCACGACGGCGAATATGACTTCGCGGATCTCCTGCGTGCGGTGGGATCCGTAGAGGGCATCCGTCGCGTTCGCTTTACGAGTCCGCACCCTAACGATTTCAGCGATCGTGTCATCGCGGCGCTGGCCGAGGTGCAGGCTGTTTGCGAGCACGTGCATCTGCCGATGCAGTCCGGTTCGACGCGCACACTCAAGCGCATGCTGCGGCGTTACACGCGCGAGCAGTATCTCGAGTGTGTGGATCGATTGCGACAGGCCGTTCGTGGCCTCTCACTGACCACCGACGTCATTGTCGGCTTTCCGGGCGAGACGGAAGAGGATTTCCAGGAGACGCTCAGCGCCGTGCGTGAGGTCGGCTTCGCCGACGCGTTCACGTTCATCTTCTCGATGCGCGACGGCACGCCGGCAACGCGTCTTCCCGCCGAGATGATCGTGCCGGAGGAGGTTGCGTCGGATCGAATGGCTCGACTGATCGAGACGGTGCGCGGCATGTCGCGCGAACGGAATCTCACGCTGCTCGGTCAGCGCTACGAAGTGCTCGTCGAGAAAGGCGCGCGCCGCGGCGAGCTGCTTCAGGCCCGGACGCGCGACTTCAAGACGGTGCTGCTTCCGGGCGACGAATCGATGATCGGCCGATACTACAACGTGGAGCTGACCGGTACTACGGGTTCCACTTTCACGGGTACGATTGTGCGCAATCGTCAGCCCCTGCCGATGGCCGGATGAGAAGCCCCCTCGAACGTGCGGTTCGCGAAGTACACGCGAAACTTTCGGCGACTCACACCGAGTTTTGCTCCTGCGAGCAATGCGCGGATGATGTGGTCGCGTACGTCATGAACCAGACTAAGCCCCGATACACGACCACGGGGCTAGGCTGGGCGATCGAGGCAGCGGATCTCGACACGGACCAGGTGCGCGCTGAGCTCTCCGTGCTCGTGTTCGAAGCGATGCACCGCGTCGCCGAGCAACCGCGTCACGCACCCTCCGAGGCTGTCACCGGCAAACACCGCCCGGCTGGGTCGTGAGGCGCGGTCGGGCTTCGCGGTGACGTCATCCCGCGGAGCTCGAAATGCCGCTCGTCGCCGTTGCCATTCTCGCGTATGCCGCCGGCTTGTTAGGCGGGTTTGGTTTCGGTGCTGCGCTCACCGGCATCATCGGCCTGACGATCGCGCTGATGGGCGCTATTCATCATCGAGTCCTGGTCGGCGCTTGTGGTGCCGCACTCACCGCGGGCGCGCTCGTCGCCGGCGGTGCGGGGATCGCAGACGCGCACTGCGAGCAGGACGTCGTGCGCGAGGGCATTCCGCGGGCGATCATCGACGAGGCAGCCTCGCCCGGCGCTTTCGTCCACGCTCACGCGGTCGGCTGTCCGCTGGTCATCTCATTGTCGGTGGCGGCGGGGAGCGTTCCGGCGGGAAGCACGGTGACGATTCGTGGCGATCTCGCGCCAGCTCAACGCGGATACGTCGTCCGTAACGCGAGGCTTGCGCTCGTCGAAGGTCCGGGGTGGCGCGCGCGATGGCGAATCCGTGCGACCGCCTCGATCGAGCAGGTGTTCAGGGCCGATGCACCTCTGGCGAAGGCGCTCCTCGTCGCCGATACGCGTGACCTCTCACCCGAGATTCGCGACCGGTACGCTGCCGCCGGTCTCGCGCACATGCTGTCGATCTCGGGGCTGCACGTCGGCATCATCGCCGTGGCCCTCGAGATCCTGTTTCAGATCATGCGTCTCGCGCGGCGAACGGCGACCGTTTCTGCGATCGTCGTCGTCGCCGTCTACGTCGCGCTCATCGGCGCACCGGATGCGGCGGTACGCTCGGCGGCCATGCTCGCGGCGTTAGGCGCATCGCGACTGCTGCAGCGCCCGACGTCACCCTGGGCGATACTCGCGATCGGCGCGGCGACGCCCCTCATTTCGCCGCGGTCGGTGCTCGATGTGGGCTATCAGCTGTCGGTGATCGGCGTCGCCGCGCTCATCGCCGCCGGCTCGCTCGTTAGGCGCGTCGTGCCGCGCCGCATCGCTGGCTGGCGGCGCACGCTCGTCGCCGGGCTTGTCGTCTCGACCGTGGCCACTGTCGCGAGCGCGCCGCTCGTCGCCTGGACCTTTGGGCGGATCAGTCTGGTGGGACCGCTCACCAATCTCGTCGCTGCACCGCTGATGACTCTCGCCCAGCCGATGCTCTTCCTCGGCCTCTTGCTCGCGCCATTTCCCGCGCTGGCCGCCCTCATCGGGGACGCCGCGCATCCGCTGCTCGCGGGCTTCGACGCGATCGCGCTCGCCGGTGCGTCAATCCCGGGCGGATGGATGGTGGTCTCGCCCACGATCGCCACCGCGTTGCTCGCGGGAGTTGCCTCGGTCGCGCTGATCGTCGCCTGTGTGAGCCGCTGGCCGGCTCACGCGCTGATCGTCGGCAGCGTTGCGATCGCCTTTCTCGTATGGAGTGGCCTCGCGCCAGCCGGCACCGGCCTCGTAGAGGTGCATCTCATCGACGTGGGGCAAGGGGACGCGATCGGCCTTCGAACGCCACACGGCCATTGGGTTCTCATCGACGCAGGAAGGGCCTGGCATGGAGGCGATGCGGGCCGGTCGGTCGTCCTGCCCTACCTGGCGCGCCGGCGCGGCGATCTCGTGGCGTTCATTCTGTCGCATCCACACACCGATCATGTGGGCGGTGCGGCGACAGTCATCGCGGCGCTACATCCGGCGCGTTATTTCGATGCGGCCTTTGCCGGCGACGCGGACGCCTATCGAGAGTCGCTTCTGCGCGCTCACGAGGTCGGCACCGCCTGGCAACGCGTGCACCCCAATGACTCGCTCGTGGTCGATGGCGTCGTGCTCCGCTTCCTCGGACCCGATTCAGCCTGGACCGCCGCGCTCACCGACCCAAATCTCGCGAGTACGATCGTGCTCGCGCGGTTCGGCAGCGTGCGTATCCTCCTCGTCGGCGACGCGGAACGACCGGAGGAGGACTGGCTAGTGGCCCGATACGGCGATTCGTTGCACGCCGACGTCCTGAAGGTGGGTCATCATGGCAGTTCGACGAGTAGCAGCGGTCCCTTTCTCGACGCCGTTCGGCCGAGAATCGCGCTCGTGTCGGTAGGGGCGGGAAACAGCTACGGTCATCCAAGCGCCGCTGTCATGGCCACGCTCGCTGCCCGAGGTGCACAAGTATTGCGAACGGACCGGCTCGGGACCATCGTCGTCCGCACCGACGGGCAGCGCCTCGAGGTAGACGCCAGTGGAGAGTCATGGGAGCTTCCGATTTCGTCGCGGCCCTGATCGGCCGGCGACTGACGCTGTCGCCGACCCTTCGAGCACGGTATCCCGAGCTCGAGGGCGTGCGGTGGCGTCGCGGCGGCATCCCGGTGAACGTGGCCGGCTGGTTCCTTGGTCAGGGATCGGCGGCGGCGATCACGCTGTGGCGCACCGTGTTTCTCTCACCGTCGGTCTCGCCCGACGACGAGTTACTCTTGCACGAATTCCGGCACGTTCAACAGTTTGAGGCCAGTCTGACATTCCCTCTCCGCTATTTGTGGGAGAGTGCACGGCGTGGCTACTTTGCCAATCGTTTCGAGGTCGACGCGCGCGACTATGCGGCGCGGCGGAAGGAGCGTAGTAGTTGAACGAGGTCTTCAGCGGAGGGCTTTGGCGTGGTTAGACACACGGCAACGTCGGTCGTCACGATTGAGCGGTTCATCATCGAGCAGGAGCGCCAGCATCCTGAAGCTACGGGTGAGCTCTCCGGCATCCTGTACGACATCGCTCTCGCCGCGAAGATGATCGCGAGCAAGGTGCGCATGGCGGGCCTTGCCGACATCCTGGGCTCCGCGGATTCACAGAACATCCAGGGCGAAGTTCAGCAAAAGCTCGACGTCGTTGCGAATGAGATCATCATCAAGGCGATGGACCACACCGGTCGCCTGTGCGCGATGGCCTCGGAGGAAGAGCCGGGCATCATTCAAATCCCCGAGCACTTTCGCTGCGGCAAGTACGTCCTGCTCTTCGATCCGCTCGACGGATCGTCGAACATCGACGTCAACGTTCCCGTGGGAACGATCTTCTCCGTCGTCAAAAAGATCACGCGCGGTCGCCACGGAGAGATGGAGGATCTGCTCCAGCCGGGACGGCGGCAAGTCGCGGCGGGTTACATCATCTACGGCTCGAGCACGATGCTCGTGTACACGACGGGCCAGGGCGTGCACGGCTTCACGCTCGATCCGTCGATCGGGGAGTTCCTCCTCTCACATCCCAACATTCGCATTCCCGACGATGGTCGCTACCTGTCGGTGAACGATTCGTACGAGCAGATGTGGGACGAGAATGTGAAAACGCTCATGCGTCGCTATCGCGGCCTCGACGGCGTCACGAAGGCATTGAGCGTTCGCTACGTCGGCTCACTCGTTGCCGACTTCCATCGGAATCTCCTCGGCGGCGGCATTTTCGCATACCCGCCGAATCGCAAGTCCACGAAGGGCAAGCTGCGCTTGCTGTACGAGGCGAATCCGCTGGGCTTCATCGTCGAGCAAGCCGGCGGCGCGGCCAGCGACGGCAGCATTCGCGTGCTCGACGTGCTGCCGACCGAGCTGCATCAGCGCACGCCGCTCTACATCGGCAGCAAGTCCTGCGTCGAGATGGCGAAGGAATGCGTATCGGGCGTGTCGCAGCTCGTGGGAGCATAGGCGAGCTATTGGAGCGTCTTGGAAATCGTGGGGCGTAATGCGACCGTCCCGCTCCCGAGATCCTGAGAAGCAGACACTGGCAGCCCGATGCCAAGACTGGCATGCCGCCACCATGCTTCATTTCGCGCATGAGTGCCCCTCATGTCAATCTTGGGATCTTCTGCGAATTTCGGGAACGGTCGAGGTCTGCGGGGCCGCTGACACGGATATTGAGAGCACGCCCCTGACTGCTACTGTGGAAGTGTCATCAAACCACAGGTCACAGCCAGGAGCGGCCCTCATGAAAAGGACAGTGAAGAATGTCGGGCTGGATGTGCATCAAG